>JAEWYG010000027.1 GCA_023395755.1 Actinomycetes bacterium
AAACTTCACTGAAGAGACCGATGTCCTTATTATTGGCACCGGTATCGCCGGCATGTCGGCAGCCATGGATCCTGTCGAAGCGGGCCATAAGGTTATGTTGGTGGATAAGCTTGACCGCATCGGCGGCGAAAGCTTTATTGCCTGTGGCGTTATGAATGTCTCAGGCAGCATCATGCACCAAGAGGCAGGTATTCCTGGCACAGCTGAAGAAAAGTGGGCAAAGTACGCACCCGTGCTCGAAAAGGCTGGTAACACCGACGACATGGAATACAAAAAGAACGTCTACTTATATCAAACTGAGTGGGCCAACCGCGTGTATCAAGACTACGGCGCTAAGTTCCAGCCCTTGGCCGATTACAAGGATACCGGAGCTCCTGTTTCCATGCTGCTACCTCAGCATGGAATCGGAGACATGACTACCGTACTCACGCCGCTGCAAAAAGGCCTCGAGGAAAAGGGCGCTACCTATAAACTGAATTTGCACGCCATGAACTTTATTGTTGATACGGACGGAAATCCCATCGGCATACGCTTCAACGATGAGAAGAACAGCAAGACCGTCGACATCAAAGCACAAAAAATTATTATTGCCACTGGCGGCTTCTCCTGTAACCAGGAAATGATATCCTCCTTCATGCCCGCGCAAGCAAAGCTGGGTCCGCTGACCGTGCATTCCATGGGTGAAGGTCATCAGATGTGTAAGGCTATTGGCGGCGTGTACAACCGCATGGATATGGAATCCAACCGTATGAGCGACCTCGCTCAGGTAACAGTATGGGGCTACTTCGGTCCAAACGTCCAGATAACCCCTCAGGGACGCCGCTTTATCAAAGAAGACCAGAGTCACGATTCACCCGATAAAGCAGTAGAACTCGAGCTGGGATTCTGGTGGACCGTCTTCGACAATCAGCTTATCACCGGCAGCCAGGCCTGGAACGTCGAGCAGAATATGAAGAGCAATGCCGAGCGCCTGGTAGGACCATGCAACACCCTTGACGAGCTTGCAGCCGCCATGGATGTTCCAGCCGACAACCTAAAAGCCACTTTCGAGTCCTATGACGCTATGGTAGCTAACGGGGAAGACAAAGAATTTGGCAAGAAGCTGTTCCTAAAATCGCTTACTGCACCGTATTACGCCATGAAGCACTTCCCCTACCGCTACAAAACTCACGGTGGTATGAAAATCACAACCGACAGTCAACTTGTCGACAAGGACGGCAAGCCTATTGCCAACGTCTACTGCTGCGGATCAACCGTAGCCGATAGTGGCAGCGATCTTTCTCCCAACGCCGGCAGCGCCTTGGTAACCGGCAAAGCGGTAACCGCCGCGCTAAAGGCGTAGCAAAAAAGAGAGCTAGCAAATAAAGTCCACTCTCTCCCCTCCATCGAAACAGCTCCGAGCAAAAGTTCGGAGCTGTTTTATCTTCTTTAAACCTCGTGAAAAACAGGCTTATGAGACAAAACCAGGGCACCAAAGGGTTACCAAAATCGACTATAAAACTACGCTGGTGCTTGTGCGGAGCCCGATTTGTCTTCTTCTGATAAAGCCTTTGTTATCGCTTGACCCACCAACATACCGAAGGCCCCATTCGAAGCCAAACCTTCAAGGCTACTTGCCCCCACCGACCCACAACAATACACCCCAAGCACCGCCGATCCGGTGGCATTCAGTAGGCGACCGTCACCGTCGGTATTTGCACCGCCGCGCGTCTTGTAACGCACAGGAGACTGCCTCAGTGCGTAGTAGGGAGCCGAAAGCTTCTGCAGAAAGAGAGTACGTCCAAAGGTCTCGTCCTTTCCGCTATCCACCATCTTGTCATAGGAATCAAGTACTGCTTTAAGCACATCGATCGGCATAACCATAGCTTTAGCCAAATCGTCAAGCGTATCGCAGGGGCCCACCAAACGTTTTATATGCTTAGCTGTCACCTGAGCCACGCTACGCGACTGACTACTCTCAATTAGCTGCTTATCGAACACCGTCCACCAACAACTGCGATCATCGGCATGGCATGCGTTGGCGGCTGTATTTACATCATCTTCCCGAGCAAAGCGTTTTCCTTCAAGATCTACGATAAGAGTAGGTGCGAACATACCCCACGCACAAGCCTGCGGTATCTTGCCCGTCAGCGACCCGGGCTTGTCCATGCCGGATAGCTTACCGCCTACCCCCGAGCAGAGAGCCTGCCCTTCACCCATAGAGGCAAAGGTGTAGCTAGCCACCTGTTCTTGATCGGGAACGTAGGCATGAATGAGTGGCTGACTGCTGGCGAATCCACCGGTAGCCACAACAACGCGCTTGGCGCGTATGTCACTTACCGTCTGGCTCTTTGCTGCTACCAAGCGCATGCCGCAAACCGAACCGTCGCCGTCTTGAATAAACGCCACAGCCTGCATTCCGGTAGAGAACGTAACCCCCTTCTCTGCCAACCCATTGCGCAAGGGAACCATAAAACTTTCCATGTCACCGAGGCCGTTCTTTGGAAGCAGTATGGTAGAGGGCACACCATTTTTCACATAGGTACGAGGGTCAGCCAGCTCAACATGATACCCATCCACCAAATGATCGATCCATTCTGGCGCAGTAACAAACAGGCGTTTTGCAAACTCGATATCAGACACACCCTCATTGGCAAGTTCCTGCTTGCGAGCATCCCATGCCTCGATAGCAGTAGTGTCGATACCAGCAGATTTCTGAAACGCGCTGCCACTCACCCGCATAATACCGTTTGAACTAAAGCTCTCGCCACCCAGAAGATCGAGTTTTTCCACCACCATGACCGAACGACCTGCCTCGGCCGGTGCCATAGCAGCTGAAAGACCCGCGATACCACTGCCTACAATAAGTACGTCCACCTCCGACGAAAAGGCAACTTTCGGGTCATTGGCTACCCGCTGTGCGCCATCGTCTTGGGCCGTTGGAACTAGCGAAGGTATACTCTGTCCTGACGAACATGCATACGTAGTTCCACCTACAGCAGCAACTGCCGATACCCCAACAAATTTTAAAAATGCGCGACGCTTCATGCAGCAGCTGCCCTTTCGTGTATTAAAAGATCAGAACGCTACCGATAGAAATCTGCCTTAGGATAAGGAGGCTCCAAATCCCGTTTAAAGGTCGTCGCTCGTATGGTATCCAGCACGTGTCTAACCGAAGAAGTCTCAAATCCTGCATCACACAACTCAGCAGCATTCAAGCCGTGCTCGACGTGGGCCTTCAGTAAAGCATCGAGGGTGGAATAATCTATCCCCATGCTGGTCTCGTCATCCTGGCCAGGCGCAAGCTCTGCGCTTGGAGGCTTCAAGAACACTCGCTCGGGAATGGGTGATCGGACACCGCCGCCCTGCTTATGGTCGTTACGCCAGCGAGCAACCGCGTACACCTCGGTTTTATAGAGACCCCCAATTGGTGCAAACGCTCCGGCGGTATCGCCATAGAGCGTAGAATAACCCATCATAGCTTCACTCTTATTGCCAGTATTAACCAACATCCACCCATACGCATTGGAGAGCGCCATCAGGCATACCATGCGGCAGCGCGCCTGTGTGTTCTGGGCAGCAATTCCCGTGAGCGCACCACCACATGCGTTGGCCAGCACTCTCTCAAACGCTTGATAGGGTTCCACTACCGACACGGTTTGCGCCTTAATACCTAGCCGCTCAGCCAGATCCTGAGCATCCTCGATAGAATGGTCGCTGGAATAGGGACCGGGCAGCAAGACCCCGTGAACCCGTTCAGCACCGAATACCTCAACGCACATAACCGCAACAAGGCTGGAATCGATACCACCCGAAAGGCCTATAACTACGTCGGAAAATCCCGTATCCTTGGCAAATATACGTAGAGCCTCGACACATTCCCGATATTGTTCGTTCGCTTTCATACAAAACCTACTGTATCTCACGAATACGCATAGCCAGCCACTCAGCCCACGCATGCACACCGTCACCCTTTGTAGCAGCGATAGGAAAGATGGGCGCAGCAGGGTTCAATTGCTTGACAGAAGACTCAAAAGCCTCGCGATCAAAGTTAAATACGGGCATAGTATCAACCTTATTCAAAACCACCGCCTCGGCCACCTGAAACACGCCAGGATACTTAAGGGGCTTGTCATCACCCTCGGGCACCGAAAGAATCATCACCTTGGCGTTCTCGCCCAAATCGAAGTCGGTAGGACACACAAGATTGCCCACGTTCTCCACAATAATCAAATCCAAACGCTCCAAATCAAGCACATCTACAGCACGCTTCATCATGGCACTTTCCAAGTGACATGCTCCCCCTGTGTTTATCTGCACAGCAGGTATTCCCTGAGCTTTAATCTTCTCAGCATCTACGTTACTAGCGATATCGCCTTCAATAACAGCAATATTGAATTCATCGCGCAGCGCGTCGATAGTAGCCAAGATTGTAGAGGTCTTACCCGAACCGGGGCTGGCAAGTAGATCCAACACAAACACGTGATTCTGAACAAATCGCTCACGGAGCTCACGGGCTAACCCATCGTTCTTGTCTAAAATAGGTTGCTTCATATCTATTTGCATGATGACTCCTCATCTTTGTCGTCGGGAATATCCACCTCAATACTATCTATCTGCAATTCGCGACCAGCTATAAGTTCGGTAGCGAAGCTTTCACATTCGGAGCACAGCATATGAAAACGGTCGTGCTCGTAGGTGGCACCACACTCTAAGCAACGGCTCATTGGCTTAATCATGGTAATTTCCAACTTCGCACCAGCAAGCAACTCATACTCCGATTGCTCAGATAACGCCTCGAACGCAAAACGCAGTGCATCTTCAATAGCTTCAGTCATCTCGCCTACCGACAGGTTCACTTTAAGCACCCTGTCGGCACCGGCCTGTTTTGCCGACGTTTCAGCGGCGTCCATAACGCCCGTCATAATTCCCAATTCGTGCATGGCGCTCCCTTCGCTTGCCTCGGGATACCGCTCAATTATGTATTGTCCTTATAGTAGCCGAACCCAGACGTATCGAACAGCGGCAGCGCGTCAGCGGAAGAGATCAGCGACCAGAAAAACAAACGGCCCGCCGCGATGCGACGGGCCGACACATACTCTACTAAACGCTAGGACTTCTTCGCTTTCTTTTCCTTCTGATACGCTAATTCCTGAGCCGCCTCTTCAGCTTCTTCGGCTTCCAGCTCTTCGTTTTGTTTTTTAATACGCTTACCTAAAACCAAACGAGAAATAAGCAGACTACCCTCATATAAACCAATCAGCGCAGCAAACATGAGTAACATGGTAATAGGCGATGCGTCGGGTGTCACTACCGCAGAAAATACCATAAGGCCAACATAGACAACACGCCAGCTAGCACGCAACTTCTTATACGGAACAACGTTGAATACCACCAGATAGAACACAACAAGCGGCAACTCAAAAGCAAAGCCAAAACCCAGCTCAAATTTGATAATAATGTCAATGTATGATGAAGCGCGTGGAAGAATCTGGGCAAATCCCGACGCCTGATCGGTTAACCATTCAAAAGCAGGATTCAGAATAATCAGA
>JAEWYG010000084.1 GCA_023395755.1 Actinomycetes bacterium
GACTCGACGTCGGTAGTCAGAAAGCAGAGTTCGTCCCAATAAGCCAAGCTTGGTTTTTCCTTGGGGAAGGACAGCGCGCGCTGTGTGATGTAGCGCATCTTTTCCATCATGCCAATGCGTGCTTCGAGTATGTCGCGCTGGCGCTGCATACGGTCGATATTCGTTTGGATGCTGCCGAGAAACAGGTCTGTTGTCCGGTTGTCAAGATATTCCTTGATTTCTTTGGTGGACATGCCGGCATCTGCGAAGAACCTGATAACGTCAAATAGATACAGCTGCTTCAATGAGTAGTAGCGGTAACCGTTATCGGCTACTTCCTTGGGTTTTAACAGGCCAATCTTGTCGTAGTGAATGAGTAACTCCCTGCTGACGTTGCACATCTGCGCAAACTCGCCTGTAGATAAAAGCAGGGATGGCTCCATGGAAGTCTCCTTTCACTGCCGGGCGTAAGGAAGCCCAGTATCTCACATAGTCTAGCAGTATGTTGAGTTTCGGTTGGTCAACGAACGGGCAGCGAGGTAGAATGTGCGGCTAGCGTCAAAGATCTACGCCGTGAACAGCTTTTGTACCTCGTCTATCAACTGCTTGCGCATGAATACCAAGATTCCCAACGCGAACACACTTGCTGCGAATGCACTGGTAAGGGCAAGTATATTCCAGGTGGTAAGACCCAGAGCAACTAACCCCAACGGAGCCAATCCTAGTATCACGTCGAACACGAGATATTTGGCATATCCCGAGATGAACGTGCCGCGAAATACTGAGACAAGTACCGTATCGAACACCAGCGCCACCAGACAGATACCAGGTATAACGAACGTTGTAACGAAAAGGTTGTGCGTTATGAGGAACCATACTGCTGCAATAGCTAACAAAATAAGGAAGTAACGTACAACTACGCGCAAAAAATCAGGAGAATGTATAAGAATGTTGCGTACAAACAGGTAGTTCACTACCAATGCCAAGCAGACCGATAACACGATGTCTCCTGGCAAGGATAGTAGGTAGCCAAGGAAAACCATGGTCAGTAGGCAGGCTCCCGTCGCGAATGCCAGCACCGCTAATGCTACGACACCCGACTTCTTTACTTCGTTTTTGGGGAACATCGCAGGTACGACCTCACCCGAGAGTTTGGCTTGGCAGAGGGGGCAGTACTCCAGGTCTCCGGTAAACTCGACACGGCATTTGTCGCAGCGCCTCATAGGGTGCCTCCTCTGCCGGCTTTATTGGTGTTAATGCGACCCTCGATGCCGTGGGATGAGAAGTATCGACAGAAGTTTTTTACCACACTTACGTTTGAGAATACCGTGGAAATACCGATGCTTAGATCGTTGTCGAACGAGCACACCATGAAGTTGATTCCGGTGGTTGAGGTAAGGATGTTGATCTCACGCACGTAAGGAGTAATGCTTTTGTCGAGCTTGATGGCTCCGAGGCTCGAGACGGTTGTGGTGGTTTCGCGTGAGGCTACCCAGTCGGCTATCTCCAGGCCAATATCTTTAACGAACAAGGGGGCGAAGCGTAGCGCCGGGTTTTTTTCGAGGGCAATCATGTGGTTCATGCGCGGCTTGAGATTCTCGGCCTGTACGGCAGTTTTGAGTTGATCCTGTACGAGGGCCGCTACGGCTTCCAGTGGCTCGTCCTCGTCCCCGGGCGCATAGGTTACGTAGGCCAGTCCAAAGAAGTTCTTGGTCGTAGCCGATTCAAATATTCGCCGTAGATCTACTGGCACATCCATGCGGATGGCGCGGTGTCGGTCGCGACGCGGCATTTCTGTGCGGATGGCGCACATGATTGCGGCTATCACGAGCGACGTTAAGCTTACGCCATACGAGCGAGCAAGATCGAGAACCTGTTGTACGGGAAGGTGGTATTCCATGAACGTGGGATCGGCGGGATCCTTCCATCCAGTTATTCGATAGACATTGGGTTTATGCGTGCGCGCGGCTTTGTTACGCTCGTAGTACTTGTCGAAACTGTCTTCGGATTTCTGATGGTCGGATCCATCGTATTCCAGGGGGGTGCTGGCTAGGTGATAGTGCTCTTGAACGTAAGCCTGAAGAAGGGCTTTAAAGAAGCTGAGCGCTCCACGGCCATCGGACACAATATGAGATACCTCGAGGTTGATACGGTGTCGGTAGTAGCTTACGCGAAAGAGGACACTTTTTGCATGAACGTGCAAGCCGAAGCAAATGGGAAGATTCTCGCGGGTTACCGTTGGTGGCTGGGTAGCTTGCTCTAGGTAGTGCCAGAACATACCGCTTCTCAAACATACGTTGAAGCCGGGGAACACATCTACCGTTTTCTCGAGTGCGCGTTGCAGCGCATTTTCATCCACGTCGTCGGTGAGAGTGGCGGCGTAACGAAACACCGTCTGGGCTGAGCTGCCTGCTTGGGATGAGTAGAACTTGCCTACGTTGTCTAGTCGGTACCAACTATCCCGAGCCATGCTGGCTTACCCTCCTGTTCTAGTTTGTCGCCATCGAGGAAGTGCTTGATGATACGGTACGTATCCCGAACAATGCCCAGCACAGACGGATACAGGAGGTACCCGTGCACGGCATCGAGCACGCGGTAGCATTGCACATCGCAACCGTCATCTTTTAGGCGTTGTGCATAGGCTTCGCCTTCGTCGCGCAAGGGACAGTATTCTGCTGTGATTACGAGTGTGCGTGGCTGATGGGCAAGGTCAGGTTCGATGAGCGGGGCAAAGTAGGGGTTGTGTAGGTCCTCGGGAGAGGAGCGGTAGAGCTCCATGTAGCCTTGGATGTCGCGCCAAGAAAGCAGATAGTCCTCGCCGTTCTCTCGTACGGATTCAAAAATGGTCGATGACGGGTTGTGATCGTTGTACGTAACGGGGTATATCAGTATTTGCCTACGCGGGGAGAATGTGGCGCGATCTCGCGCCATAAGCGATACGGCAGCCGCTAGATTGCCGCCAGCGCTGTCTCCGAACAATACGATGTTGCTGGTGTCTATTCCGGTAAGCAGCTCGCCTGTATGCAATTGACGCGCCACTTCGTAACAGTCCTCGACCGCTTGGGGGAAACGGTGTTCGGGTGCGCGCCGATAGTCTACCGATACCACGCGCCGATCCAGTTTGAGCGCCATGGTGGCGCAGGCGTCGGTGTAGAAGTCTACGTCGCCGTTAACCCAGCCACCTCCGTGGAAAAACAGAATGGTGCCGCAGGAGTTTTGGGGTACTTCGGTCTCGGAGGCTGGCGAAGGGCGTTTGCTGTGCGGGGTGAACACGCGCAAGAGAATCTGACAACCATCGGGCATGATTGCAGTGGTGTCGTCTATGTGGCAGTGGGGGTTGGGGGGCACGAGCTTGGCGCTTACCTCTTCGGCTACGCGTTGGGTCTTATAGAACTGCTTAATGTCGGGCCTAACCCACGTGAGAGCTCGTATCATCGTGAGGATCGTCTTGCTCAAGGGCATGACGGTGCCGTCCTTTCCTGCGGGGCGTGTTGTGCCCGTCGGGCTTGCTTTGTGCGCTGGCGATGCTGCTGTACCTCTTGCGTGCATCGTAGCATAAGCGCGGCATCATGGAATGGTGCACCCATGTTGACGAGGGGCTGTATGCACCTCGTCTCCATTTTTGTTCGAAAAAGACGGCTTGTTTACTGCCGCATTGCCTGTCTTCAACAGTTCGCGCTTTCCGATCTCCTGCCGCTAGACTGGAGTATGTGTCCGCGTTGCTGTGGAAGGGCGGGCGCTTTTGGAGAGTATGCGGGGGAAGGCGGTTTCTATGCAGGAGAAGGCAATTAAGGATACCGGTCGAGCGAAGAACCTGCTTCTCCTGCTTTTAGGGTGCTCGTTTACGGCATCGTTTGGGCAGAGCATGGTGAATATTGCGTTGCCCAAGATGGCCGATGAATTCTCCGTAACGCTTTCGAATGCGAACTGGCTCATTGTGGGATATATGGTGGTAGCTTCGGTGTCTATTATGCTTGCGGCGTATTTACTAAAGAGACTGGGCCTTCGCAAAGTGTTCTTCATAGGGGGCTTTGCGTTGGTCCTGGGAAGTGGATTGGCTTTGGTTGCGTCTAGCTTCCCGGTGCTTCTGTCGTGCCGGTTGGTGCAAGCGGTGGGCACGGGATTATTCTATCCGGTGGTTACCAGTGCTATCATGACGGGGTCTCCCCAGAAAAGCTTGGGAACGCACCTGGCCTTGAACAGCGGAATTATAGCTATCGGATTGGCGGTCAGTCCGGTCATATCTGGCCTGATTATCACGTATTTCGACTGGCGATTGATGTTTGTTGTTCCCTGTGTGCTGTCGTTGGCATTGCTGGTGGCTGGTTTCTTCTTCATGCGTGGCGCGAAGGGCGGCGCACGCGTCTCCGTGGATCCTTTGAGTGTTATTGCGGGCCTCATTGGTTTGAGCGCGCTTATGTACGGTTTGGGTGAGATTACCCACGACTTTGTTCCCTCGATTGTCTCTCTTGGCGTTGGTGTGACGGTGCTTGCCTTGTTTGCGTGACGTCAGCTTGTACTGCCTGACCCGCTGCTTAACCTGCGGCCCTTACGGCATCCGCGCTTTGCCGCGGGCATTGTCCTGGTCATGATGGGTATGCTCACCTCCTTTTCCATGAGCATTTTGCTGCCCCTGTACTATGAGGGCGCTGTGGGATACACCGCGTTTTCGGCAGGTTTGCTGCTTCTGGGGCCTGTGCTGACCAATGCCGTATTCACGTTTTTGGGTGGCAGGCTGTTCGATCGGTACGGCATCTGGCCTTTGGTGCCTTTGGGGCTGGTCTTGGTTCTGATGGGACAGGCAGGAGTGCTTTTCTCGGCAGAAGGACTGATGGTGGTTTTGGTTGTGTTAGCGTCGGCGCTGGTGTATGCGGGTGTTGGTTTCGTGGTGGCTCCGTCGAAGACCGCGGCACTTGGGCAGCTGCCACCTGATCTCTACCCGCATGGAGCCTCCATCAACTCTACGGCGGTGCAGATAGCCTCCGCACTGGGTTCTTCGCTGTTTGTAGGTGTCCTTTCGGCCGATGTGTTGAGGAGTACCGCTGCCGGTGTTGCGAAAATCCAGGCGTATATCGCAGGCTTTACGTACACCCTGGTCATAGCGGTGGGTATTGCGGCAGTAGGGTTGGTGCTTGCGATCGTTTATGCGCATGCCCTACGCGTAAAAAGTATGCGATGATTAAGCGGAGGTTCCATCGCCGAACAGTAGCTTGCGCTCCGAGCCGGCAAGCGCCGAGCGCGCTTGGTCGCGCAAGTTATTCATACCGCTGAGAAACTGGCGATACATCACGAGAGTGAGGTAACGTCCCTTAGGTGTTAGCGTCAGCTCTTCGGTATTATCGGTTGCAAACGCCCTGTTTGCACGCATGAAGGCCATTTCCATTGGAAGCCCCGCCTCCACACTGCAGCCGAATTCTCGCTTGAAAGCCATCTTGTCGAGGCGTAGACGATATAGATTTAGCAGAAAATTGTATCGCATGAGATCCTTGCGAGCCATTTTTGCTTTACCCATAAGAGGCATGCGTCCTGCTGCGAGAGCTTCATTGTATGCGCTGATGCTGAACGTATTGACGTAGAGGTAGCCGCGCAGATGAGTGATGGATCCGCTTCCGATGCCCGGGTATTCCGCGTAGGAGGTTTGGTACTCGTCGATTTGGGGTTTGCTCCCTTCGTTGCTGCCGTCGATTGTCCTGTTGAACGTCCAGATGGTGCAGCGTTTAAAGAACGGGTCGCTACCGTCTGCCAGCACGCCATCCAATAGATGGTAAAAGCGGCGTTCGCGCTCGTAGTCCATCTTACCCAACGTGTTTACCATTTTGCGCGTGGTTGCAGCCGACACATAGAGCGGAGAGAAGGTGACTTGCCGGCATCCACAGTTGACGATCTTCTCCAAGTCGTTTACGAGGATGTCCTCAGTCTGGGTGGGAAAGTTGAAGATCATATCCACGTTGAGCGAGTCGAAATACGGAAGCGCCTCGGCGATACGTTCCAAGATATCTTCGCCGCTTCCGTATTTGTCGAAGCGATCCATCTGCTTTAACAGTCCATTATCGAAACTCTGCACGCCTACGGAAAGGCGTTGGACGCGGCCCGTTAGTTTCTTCAGGTAGGGCTGCGTCAGATGGTTGGGGTTCGTCTCTGAGGCCACTTCGACAATGCTGAAATTTTCGCGTGCAAGGTCGAGGGTTTCGCACAGCTCATCTATCATGATTGTGGGGGTTCCTCCTCCCACATAGATGCTTTCAAAATCGTAGCCGAGGTCTTTTAGCATGAGCATCTCTTTGCGTATGTTGGCGAAGTATGGCCGGGCGATTTCCTCTCGAAACGGGTAGCGGTTGAAGCTGCAAAACGGGCACAACCTTTCGCAGAAGGGTACGTGTAAGTAAAGCATGTACTTCTGCCGAGGAAGGGGTGCGGGCATGGTGGTCTCATCGGTTGGTTTGAGCGCTAGGCGATGGTTGGTCATGGTGTGAATCAGGTTGGTGAGTATACGTTCGGACAGCATGGTTTCTCCTGGCGGTGTTAGGTGATCCGACTTCGCCTCGTTTGGGCGGTTCGCATACCTGCGAATTATTCCGTCCATCAGCGCTTACGGTTACTGGTATAGCGCGGGAATTGCACCCGTATTCCCTCAAGCGATCTTCTGGAAGACCGCCCGCGCCGTGTCCGGCGCAACCATCAATGCCAATTGCTTTGTCGGTGCATGGTACCTCAAAACGAGGTGCTTCCGGGGCGCTGCGCATAAAAGACTCCAATTGCCTTTGGTTGCTGCTGCGTCAAGTCGGGTAGAATAAGGGGTCTTGTTAAGGAAGGGACACGTTATGTTTAAAATCGTTTCTGCGATGTTCGCGCAGCCGTGTCAGTGGGTTCCGTGCAGCTCTGCGTGGGTGAGGTGTCTATGAGCCGGCAGGTAATGTCCGGCGTACCCGTGCCGGCACGTCCGAACATTCCTGGAGGGTTGGTGGAAGTGGGGTCACTTGCTGCCTGGATCGAGAAGGAGGGCGATGGCGACCCGTTCGTCACGCATGTGTGGCTGTCTGGTGACGAGGTCTCTCGCACCGATTTCACGCTGCTGGAGTTATCTGAATCGCGCGTGGATCGGTGCGTTTTTTCCGGTTGTTGTTTTGCGCGTGCATCGTTTGCTGACGTAGCATTTTCTGGTTGCGACTTCTCGAACTGCGACTTCTCGGAGGTGAACTTCACGCGCTGTACGTTTTCGTCGTGCAAGTTCACGGGGGCGGATTTTACCGAGGCAGTGTTCTACCGTGCGGAGCTGCGCGACTCGATGGTATCCTATGCGGCGTTTACTAAGGCGAAGTTGGGCGATGTGGACGTGCGGGCCTGTGATTTCTCGCAAGCTCATGTTGCCGAGGTGCGCTTGGTGCGTGTGGCGTTCGACGACGTGCGCTTTGTAGGTACGAGCTTCTTCCGTACCAGTTTGGCGGGCGTGGACGTGACTACGTGCCAGCTGGCAGATATCGTGTTATCTGACGAGATGAACGAGCTGCGTGGTTGCGTCATGGATCTCTATCAGGCAGCCGGCATTGCTCAGCGTCTTGGTGTGGAGATCAAGGACTGACAGGGTTTTGCGAAGGGTAGAGTGCCACTCGCCGAAAGAGATCGTGCCGCAGTCTCAAATATAATTAATTCCATAATTGATATAAAATAAGTAACAAATATAGCGAACAAACCGTAAGGGGCTACGGTAGCTGTGCTAGACTTTTACGAGCGGTGCAGATGCGCCGCATTTCGGCTGTTGATGTCGTTAAGGGAGGCGGGCGCGTGATAGATAAATCCCTCTTTGCGCTTCCGGGGATGAAGGCTGCGCTTATGGTGCTGGCGGGTGTCGATTTTGTTAGAGCACTCTTCGTTGTGGGGCAGGCATGGGCGCTTGCTGCCGCTATTGTGAGTCTGTGGAATGGCGCGCTTTTATCCGACCAGGTGGGGTGGATCGTTCTTTTTGCTTGCTGTTTTGTGGGACGTCAAATGCTCGTGTACGTGCAACAGACTTACCTCGAGCGCTATGCGGCCGCTCGTGCTGATGAACTGCGCACGCAGTTGCTGAAGAAGGTGTTCAATGACGGCGCGAATGTGGTGCAGGCACACGGCACGGGTAGTGTGTCAACTTTGGTGCTGGAGGGCGTTGACCAGGTGGAAACCTATCTACGCCTCATCTTACCGAAGACCGTCGGGGTTGTGGTTATCCCACTCGTGCTGCTGATATGGATATTCCCGCTAGACTGGGTGTCGGGTATCATTGCGGTTATCGCATTTCCGTTCATTATCTTGTATATGATTATCCTGGGACACACTGCCCAAGATGAAGCTGCCAAACAACATGCGACCTTTCAGATTATGTCAAACCACTTCATCGACTCGCTACGCGGTATCGACACCTTGAAGCTACTAGGTCGGGGGCGTGCTCATGGAGCGAGCATCTTTGAGGTGAGTGAGCGCTTCCGCGAAGCTACTATGAAGACTTTACGCGTAGCGACGCTGTCATCGAGTGTACTTGATCTGTTTGCCACCGGATCACTTGCTGCCGTGGCAATCATGCTGGGTTTTCGTCTGATAGATGGCTCGCTTGCATTCTTTCCGGCACTAGTTGTGTTGGTGTTAGTGCCGGAGTATTTTAAGCCGGTACGTGAGTTTGCGGCCGACTACCACGCCTCGCTCGACGGCAAGAATGCGCTAATGTCTATTCAAAATCTCATAGGGGAGCCTGAACAGCCCCGTATAGTGCAGTCTCTACCTCCTTGGGATGTTTCTTCAACCATAGAGTTGCAAAGGGTTGGGTTCTCTTATCTCGATTATGAAGCGTTATCGGAGGTGTCTTTTTGTGCGAGCGGTTTTCAAAAGGTGGGAATCGTAGGTGCGAGTGGTGCCGGCAAGAGCACCCTCGTAAACCTGCTGGGAGGTTTCGTTTGTCCAACACAGGGTTGCGTGAAGGTGGGAGAGAATCTGGTAGCCGACTTACAGCAACCCGATTGGCAGCGGCAGACAATTTTCATCCCCCAGAGTCCCTATATTTTTCACGCCTCCTTGCATGAGAATATTGCGTTCTATCGCCCAGATGCAGACATTGCACGCATTGTGGAAGCGGTGCGTATTGTTGGACTTGAAGAGCTGGTTGATGAACTGCCAGATGGTCTCGATACCATTATTGGCGAGGGTGCCCGTGCGCTTTCTGGTGGTCAGGCTCAGCGTATTGCACTTGCCCGTGCGCTGTTGGACGATTCTCGTCGCATCCTATTGTTTGACGAACCCACGGCGCATCTTGATATTGAGACAGAGTTTGAGTTGAAGGAGCGCATGCTTCCTCTTATGGAAGGACACCTGGTTATCTTTGCGACGCATCGTTTGCACTGGATGAATGAGATGGATCTTATCTTAGTTATGGAAGACGGTCGTATTGTTCAGTCGGGCACCCTCGACCAGTTGCGCGCTTCGGACGGTGCGTTTTGCCGCCTGACGTCCAATATGGGGGGTGTCATGCGATGAAAGAAGCGGACGTGCTGCATACTTGGAAAACCGATCGTTGGGTTAAGCCGTTCTTCAGGCAGTACCGAAGAGTGCTGTTTTTGGCGCTTGTGCTGGGTTTGGCCACGTTTTTGTTTGCGGGAGCGCTCATGTTTACCTCGGGCTATCTCATAAGTGGCGCCGCTTCGATACCCGAAACTATTCTGGTGTTGAACATCCCGCTTATTCTGGTACGTATTTTTGGGTTTGGTAAACCGATTCTGCATTATCTCGAGCGTCTACAAAGCCACGATTGGGTGCTGCGCATGACTTCGGGCTTGCGTGCCGCACTGTATCGCTCGCTTGAGAAGGATGCGTTATTCTTTCGTGCGACACACCGTACGGGCGATATCCTTGGTCTGCTTGCCGAAGACATAGGGCATATCCAAAACCTCTACTTGCGCACGGTGTTTCCCACAGCAATAGCCTGGCTGCTTTATGTGGTCTTGGTTGCTGCTGCGGGCTTCTTTTCGCCGTTCTTAGCACTTGCGCTGCTGTTGGGATTAGGGGTGGTCGTGTTTTTGGCACCGCTTGTTTCGGTGCTGGTGAACGGCGCGCGACGCCTGCGTTACAAACAGTTACGAGGAAAGCTGTATGCCGAGCTTACCGACAACGTGCTGGGTGTATC
>JAEWYG010000125.1 GCA_023395755.1 Actinomycetes bacterium
ATCTATCCCTATGGATTAAAGAAGGATGAGCAATTGCCTCTCCTTGAGCAGGGCCGGCAGATTGTGTTCGGAGGCGCCACCTGTACCAAGAAGCAAACCGAGCCGCCAGCGCGTTATAGTCAAGGAAAGCTTATTCAGGAGATGGAGAAACTGGGTTTGGGCACAAAATCTACCCGACACTCCATCATTGAGCGTTTGTATACGGTGAAATACGTTCAAAATGAGCCTATCGAGCCCAGTCAACTGGGTATGGCTGTGTGTGACGCGTTGGATAAGTTCGCTCCGCACATTACGCACCCTGAGATGACGGCGGAGCTTGAAGCGGAGATGGACAACATCGCTGAGGGTCAAAAAACTAAGACTGATGTGGTTATGAATTCGCGGAACCTCCTTGCAGATCAGCTTGCCAGCCTATTGCCACATTCCGAGGAAGTGAAAGACGCGCTTGCCGATGCTGTGGCGGCTGATGCTTATGTGGGCCCCTGCCCCAAGTGTGGTAAAGACTTGCAGCTGCGTGCCTCCCAGAAGACGCGCAGTATGTTTATCGGTTGCTCGGGGTGGCCCGACTGTGATGTGACTTACCCGTTGCCCAAAGGTAAGGTGGAAGCTATTCCTGAGCCCTGTCCAACCTGCGGTATGCCTCAGGTAAAAGTAACGGCATTTCGCAGTAAGCCACGCACGGCCTGCATTGATCCGCTTTGTGCAACAAACCAAGAACCCAACCTTGAGGTGGGCGAGTGCCCTGTCTGCAAGGCGAATGGTAAAACGGCGAAGCTTATCGCGCAGAAAAACCCACGCACGCTTAAACGCTTCATTCGTTGTGAAAACTATGATGAATGCGAAACGGGATATCCGCTGCCTCAATACGGACCACTGACAGCTACCGACGAGGTGTGTGAGCACTGTGGTGCGCCAATGGTTATCGTGACCACAAACCGTGGCCCCTGGAAGCTTTGCCCGAATTTCGACTGTCCCGGCAAAGAGCAGGACGACGAAAAAAAGGATGCCAAGGGCGCCTCGAAGATTGGTGCGAAGACGGGGGCAAAAAAGCCTGCCGCTAAGACTTCTGCCGCGAAGAAGTCTGCTCCCACCAAGCGTAAGGCACCAGCAAAAAAGGCTTAGTGGAAACTGATTTTTCTTTTGATTCGGCGGCGCAGCTTTTTAGCTGCGCCGTGTTTTGTGTGTCTATAGACTCTTGCGACGTGCCATTTTGCCGAAGATAGTGAGTCATCACTCGCCGAGCACGTCGCTTGGCGCTACAATGCGGAGCGTTGAATATGACCCGAAGGAGCAAACTTATGCCTAAAGTAACCATCGTCGGAGCGGGAAACGTTGGAGCCACGGCGGCCCATATTATTGCATCGAAGAATCTGGCCGACGTCGTGCTCATTGATGTGGCCGAAGGCCTGCCACAGGGTAAGGCACTTGACATGATGCACATGCGTAGCGTGGAGGGCTTTACCGTAAAGGTGGTCGGCACCAACGATTATGCTGACACGCGTGATTCTGATATCGTGGTTATTACGGCAGGTATTGCTCGCAAACCGGGTATGACGCGCGAAGACCTGTTGGGTGTGAATGCTGGCATTATGAAGTCTGTTATCGGAGCGGCTCTTGAGGCATCCCCGAACGCGGTATTTATCTGCGTAACCAATCCGCTTGATGTTATGACCACGCTAGCCTACCGCGAATCGGGCCTTCCGACAAATCGTCTCATGGGCATGGGCGGCGTGCTTGATTCTTCGCGTCTGTCGTTTGCTGTGTGCGAACAGCTGGGTTGTGCTCCGGCCGATGTTGTTGCTTGGGCGGTGGGTGCGCACGGTGAGGGTATGGTGTGCTGGCCTCGCTTCACCATGGTTGACGGCACGCCTGTTACAGAGCTTCTAGATGAAGCTGCCGTTGCTGAGGTTGTGCAGCGCTGCGTTAAAGGCGGAGCTGAGGTAGTTGCTCATTTGAAGACTGGTAGTGCCTACTACGCTCCAGGTGCTTCGATTGCTAGGATGGTCGAGGCAATTCTGGGAGATACTCATGAAGTCATGAGTGTGTGTGCACACATTGACGGACAGTATGGGATTGAGGATTTGTACATGAATGTACCCGTACGTTTGGGTCGCGGTGGTGTGGAAGAAATTGTCGAGTTTGATCTAAATGGCGAAGAGCTCGCGGCTTTGCAGGCAAGCGCTGAGAGTGTTCGAGCTGGATTGGCTGCGCTGCCTGAATAACGCGTGGTGTGTTCCGGTTGTTGTGGGAGATCGCGGTGATACGGGAAACCATAAAAACGATTGATATGGCAAGAGCGACGGGGGCTCTCTTTGGTCCCCGTCGGTAGTTCCTAGTAAAGGAAATTGTGTATGTTCGTAGAGATAAATGAAGAACGCTGTATAGGGTGCGGTCGTTGTATAGAAGACTGTGTGGGTTCAAACCTGTGCCTTAAAGGCGGAAAGGCGCAGGTAAAGGGGCGCTGTATCTTGTGCGGACACTGCGTTGCTCTTTGTCCGACTGAGGCGGTGTCCATTCCGGGCTATAGCATGGATGAGGTAGAACCTGCAGTGCCCTTGGGTGCAATAGATGCCACCACGATGTTGCGTGTGATTAAGTCCCGTCGTAGCGTGCGAGATTATCGTTCTGATACGGTGGGAACCGACGCGATTGAGCTTGTGCTACAGGCGGGGCGCTATACAGCCACGGCGAAGAACGATCAGGCGTGCCGCTTCATTGTGGTGCAGGATGAGCTTGCTCAGTTAAAAGAGTTGGTGTGGGATGGTATCGACGAACTCCTCGACTTGCCGCTTGCCGATAAGCCTCGTTGGGTCAAGGTATACAAACCTTTTAGTAAAAACCGGTTTGCCGATCCGCCGGTGGATTTTCTGTTTCGCAACGCGCCGGCTGTGGTATTCGTTGCTGCCGAACGAGCTGACGATGCGGGGCTTGCCGCCCAAAACATGGAACTTGTGGCAGCATCGCTAGGGCTTGGTATGCTCTATAACGGCTACCTGTGCCGTGCTGCTAGCGAGTTGCCCGAGGTTAAGGCTTGGTTGGGTGCGCAAGATAAACCTTTACAGATGTGTATGCTTCTTGGATATCCGACGGTGACCTATCCTCGTACAGCGCCGCGTCGTGCTGGCGATTTTGTTCTGAAATAAGGTTGCTATGTTCTGGTATTGATGCCCCTCCCATCAAAATGCGTCATGCGTATGTGGGGGTGCTAGATTGGCGCGCCGCTCGCATTCCCTTCTGGGGCTTTCTCCATTTTGCGACGGCGCAACGGTGCTTGCGCTATAATCTTATCCCATGGAAACTATTATTACAAAATCAGAGGTCGCGCAGGCGGTTTACGCGGCCATCCCGCAGCTTGCCTGCGTATTGCCACGCGATATAGCCGATGGTCTTGCAGCGGCGCGTGCTGCTGAGACAAACCCGCGAGGACGTGCCGTGCTTGATCAATTGGTAGAAAATGCGGCAATAGCCAAGGCGGATTGCGTACCCATTTGTCAAGATACCGGAACCGTATGGGTAAGTCTTGAAATAGGTCCCGATGTGGCGATAGTCGGCGATGTATTTGCCGATGTTGATGCTGCGGTGGCGCGTTCATATGATGAGGCCCGTCTGCGTAAGTCGGTTGTATGTGATGCGGTACTTAATCGTGCGAATACGGAAAGTAACACGCCGGCGTTTTGCGATGTTCATCCGGTGGATAAACCAGGTGTGGCGCGTCTTCATATTATGTTGAAGGGCGGGGGTTCGGATAACGCGAGCCGTGTGGTTATGTTGGTGCCGGGCGCGGGCAAAGAAGGTATTATTGAGGAGTTGGTTGCTTGCGTGCGCGAGAAAGCTGCCAACGCATGTCCTCCTTTGGTGGTGGGCGTAGGTATTGGTTCAACGTTTGACAAGGTTGCCGGTCTGGCAAAGAGGGCACTGATGCGTCCGGTGGATGAGCCGGCCACCGATCCCCACGTGCGAGATTTGGAAGAGAAACTACTGGCGGCCGTAAATGCCACAGGAGTAGGGCCGGGCGGTTTGGGCGGAGTCACGACGGCGTTGGCGGTGCGTGTGGCTACAGCGCCCTGTCATATTGCGGCACTACCTCTTGCTATCAACATGGGATGCTCTGCCATGCGCAGGACAACTGTCGATCTTGCGGCCAGCATAGCATCTGGTATGCCCATCGGTGCGGCAGAAGGAGATACGTGTGGGTAACGTGAGACATTTGACTTTGCCGCTTTCACGGGAAGAGATTGCAGACCTCGAAGCTGGTGAGGCTTGCCTGCTTTCTGGGGTGATGTACACGCTGCGAGATGCGGGACACATTCGCTTGTTGGCCGAGTTGGAGATAGCGGGGTTTTTGCCGTATGGATTGGATGGACAGACCATCTTTTATGCAGGCCCCACGCCGTCGGCCGCAGGACGTCCCTTCGGTGCGGTGGGTCCAACTACCGCTTCGCGTATGGATTTTGCTACGCCTGATTTACAGAGGGCCGGAATCGTCGCTACCGTAGGTAAGGGTCGTCGTTCACATGCGGTTCGAGATGCTTGCGTGGAGACAGGTTCCGTTTATTTCGTGGCATGTGGAGGTGCTGCTGCTTACCTGGCGAAATGCGTGGCATCATCGGAAACGGTAGCCTATGATGAATTGGGTACCGAGGCGCTGCGGCGCATAGAGGTAGTAGATTTTCCCGTGTTCGTTGGAATCGACGTGCGGGGATCCGACGTGTACGATCTCGTTTGAACGTACGTGCAGGAAAGAGAAATCCGTGACACAGGAAACACCTGAAAAAGCCAATGCTGAGCGCGGCATCTTTATCACCTTCGAGGGCGGCGAGGGTGCTGGGAAGTCAACACATATTCGCTTTCTATCTCAGAAGCTGCGTGAGCATGACCGCGAAGTGGTATGCTTGCGTGAGCCCGGGGGGACTGATGTGGGCGAGCAGTTGCGTGCCGTAGTACTTGATCCTGCTCATGAGGCCATGGTTGATGAAGCAGAGCTGCTTATCTACGAGGCGGCTCGCGCGCAGCTGGTGGCTGAGGTAATAAAGCCGGCGCTCAAGCGGGGCGCGGTGGTATTATGCGATCGTTTTACCGATTCGACGGTTGCCTATCAGTCGTACGGGCGTGGTCTTGATCGTGGTCTTGTTGACCGGGTGAACGCGTTTGTCTGCCAGGGTACTGTTCCCGATCGCACTATTCTTTTGGCAACGGGTGGCCCAGCCAAGCGCGGCTTGGCTCGTGCCACGCATCGTTTTGGTGCCGATCGTCTCGAGCAGGCAGGCGAGGAGTTTCATACGCGGGTGAATGAAGGTTTTCAGGATATCGCAAACACCAACCGGGCTCGCATTCGTACGGTGGAATCGGCTTCAAAGAAATCGGATACGGCAAAAGCAATATTTGCTGCATTGGTTGATCTCTTTCCGTGGATGGAAGGCGTGATGGATGACGATGGATACTTCGCCGCATTGAACGGGCGGCATGCCGGGCGTTCGAGTAACGGTAGTCGCCCTGGGAGTGTAAGCAAGCAGGGTAACTCCAGATTGTCTGCTTCTTCGCGTACTGTGAGCGAAAAAAATCGGAAGGCGTGAACGTGACGGTCGACGCCTTTGAGAATATCCTTGGTCAACCTCAGGTGCGCGATTTTCTGCGTGCAAGCGTGAAGGCTGAACGAGTGACGCATGCCTATCTTTTTACAGGTCCGGCTGGGTCAAACAAGACGGCGGCTGCTTATGCGCTGGCTCAGGCACTGCTGTGCCCCAAGGGGCCACATGGCCCGCGTGGCGGAGAGTGTGGTGCGTGCGATATTTGTCGTCGTGTAAAGCGTAAGAAGCATCCTGATGTGCGTTATTTTGCTCCTGAGGGTGCGGGTGGTTACTTAGTAGAGCAGATACGTGGCATTATGGCTGACACAACTCTTGCGCCCATCCAGGGTGACAAGAAGGTATATATTCTTGATCGCGTGGATCTTCTAGGTGTTCAGGCGGCTAATGCTTTTCTGAAAACGCTCGAGGAGCCGCCAGCTGACGTGGTGCTGATATTGTTGGGTCGTACGCGCGAGAGTGTGTTACCTACTATTTTGTCGCGCTGCCAGGTGGTGCCATTTCGTCATATCCCAGCCAGTGAAGCGGCAGGTATCTTAGCGCAGAATACGGGTGCGTCGCTTGAGCTGGGGCGTATTGCTATCGAGTCGTGCGATGGCTCTATTACGCGAGGTATTGAGTTTTTGCGGTCAAACGAGCGTCTCGCGTTTCGTACGCGCGTGCTCGAAGCGTTGGCGTTGCTGCGCAATGCCGACGATTGGGATATTGTCGGATTAGCGAGCGAGCTGGTGGTGCAAGCGAAAGCCCCGCTGGATGTGGTGCGTGCAACGCAGGAGGAGGAACTGGCTGAAAACGCCGACTTCCTAGCAAAGTCTGCCATCCGTCAAATCGAGGCGCGCAACAAGCGTGCGCTTACTGCTAAGACCCTCGAAGCGCTGCGTCAGCTGACAGCTATTATCCGTTCGTGGTTGCGTGATGTGCTAACCGTATGCGCAGAGGCACCCGAGCTGGTGATTAATGTGGATGCCCGTACATCTATCGAAGACGCGGCACAAGTAACCGACGAAGCCCGCGCTGCTGCCGCGCTTGCTGCTGTGCGTCGTTGTGATGTAGCTATTTCGTATAATGTGTCTCCGGAAACATGCGTTGACGCACTGCTGTTCGAGGTAAAATATTCGCTGTACGGTTCAGCGGGAGTTCAAAGCTCACGCATGCCGCAGCACTAACGATAGAGAGGTTCAGTATGGTTCGGATAGCCCCTGTGAGGCTGGCTTATAATCCGCGTACGCTCTGGTTCGATTCGGGCGATCTTGATTTGCACAAAGAAGACCCGGTTGTGGTATCCACAGCGCGCGGAACAGAGTTCGGTCGTATGGCTGAAGATGTGTTTGAGGCCGACGAAGCTCAAGTGAAGAAATTGAAAACACCACTTAAACCCGTGGAGCGTTTGGCAACCGAAGAGGATGAGGCTCGCGCAGAAGAGATGGAGCGAAAAAGTTCGGAGGCACTTCCGGTATTTAAGGAAATGGCAGCTGAAGCCAACGAAGATATGCATCCTGTATCGGTGGAATTTCTCTTAGATGGCGATAAGGCGGTTTTTTATTTCGAGGCAGAAGAGCGTGTTGACTTCCGAGATTTGGTGCGTAAGTTGGCGGCGCAGTTTCACGTGCGTA
The DNA here is from genome assembly GCA_023395755.1 of Actinomycetes bacterium. Classification (GTDB taxonomy): domain Bacteria; phylum Actinomycetota; class Coriobacteriia; order Coriobacteriales; family Eggerthellaceae; genus Gordonibacter. The sequence continues at coordinate 7,199 of JAEWYG010000125.1, forward strand.
TTGACATGCGTCAGATTGGTGTGCGTGACGAAGCCCGTATGGTGGGCGGTCTGGGACACTGTGGTCAAGAACTGTGCTGTAAGCGCTTGGGTGGCGAATTTTGTCCCGTGTCGATTCGCATGGCGAAAGAGCAAGATCTGTCCTTGAACCCGCAGAAAATATCGTGTGTATGTGGTCGCCTCATGTGCTGCTTACGCTATGAATTCGATGCTTATAAAGATTTCAAGAGTCGGGCTCCTAAGCAGAATGCCCAGGTGGAGACTCCTCTCGGAATGGCAAAGGTTATCGATTTGGATGTGCCGCGTGAAGTGGTAACGCTCAAGTTGGATGGTGAGAAGCCCGTAAAGGTTCCTTTGGCCAACTTCGATCCAGCGCAAGAGGGTATGCGTCCGAACCGCGTGGGCGCTGAGGCGTGGGAAGATGCAACAACTCAGGCCGCTATGGGTGTTGCGGGCGAGACGACGTTTTTAACTTCGCAGTTTACTAGTCAAGACAAGCTGGCGGATCCTGCAAGCGTGAGACGCACAGGTCCTAACAGCAAAAATGGTTCAAAGAATCGTGGTAGTTCCGATAAGGCCTCGGTGACGGGGTCGGGTAGCGGGAGTGGCGGCAATCCGAGCAATCGTAACGACAACGGTAACGGGGGAGGCTCCGCATCGGAATCGCGTAAGCCGCGCCGTCGTCGCTCAACGAAGGTTGCTGCAGATGGTTCTGCTCAACAGGTTGTTGGTGAGGAAAAGGATATGAAGCGTAAGCCGCGGCAGGGCGGCAGTTCAAATGCTCAGGGGAATCAGAAGCGTCAAGGCCAAAAGAAGCAAGGCAATCAAGGGTCGCCTAGTAAAGGTCAAGGGTCGTCTAGTAAGGGTCAGAATAACAATGCTCAAGGCGGCAATACCCTAGGACAAAACGGTCAAGGGCGCCGTGGAGGTACTAAGGGTCAGGGTGGCTCGGCTGCTGTTAAGGGAGGACCGCGTCCTGGGCAAAAGTCGTCTGGTTTGCGACAGCAAAGCGGCAATGCAATTCAGGGAGGCAGTGATCCTGTCTCAGGAGGTGAGGGTACCCGTCGTCGGCGCCGTCGCAGCCATCGAAGTGGTGGATCGCCGGAGACTGAAGGAAGTAGTGGGGCTTAGGTGATAGAGTACTGAGCTGAGGCTATCCCAAGGAACATAAACGACGGATGCTCTTTTGTGTGGAAGGCGCTACGCGATGCACCTGTTTGAAAAGGAGAGTACTTTGAAACTGGAATACGCGTTGCTCACTGATCTGTACCAGCTGACGATGGCTCAGGGATATTGGGAGAGCGGCAAGGCCGCTACGCAGGCGTGCTTTCACATGTACTTTCGCGACTACCCGTTTAAAGGTGGGTTTGCCGTGGCGTGTGGAATGGCCCAACTTGCCGAAATTGTGGATTCGTTGGTATTCTCGCGGGATGATTGCGACTACCTGGCCTCACTTGATGCTCCCGGTGGCGGAAAGCTGTTTAAACGGGAGTTTCTGGACTATCTGGCAGACTTTAGGCTGACGGTGGATATTGATGCGGTAGCCGAGGGTGCTATCGTGTTCCCGAACGAACCTTTGGTGCGGGTAATGGGTTCTATTATGGATTGTCAGCTTCTCGAGACCGCTCTTCTGAACTGCGTTAACTTCGAGACGCTTATCGCCACTAAGGCGGCACGTGTATGCTTGGCGGCCGAGGCTCCTGTTGCGGAGTTTGGGCTACGTCGTGCTCAGGGAGCAGCCGGTGGTCTTTGGGCCAGCCGTGCGGCTATTGTTGGGGGTTGCTCATCGACCTCTAATGTGCTGGCAGGTAAGATGTTTGGCCTTCCTGTATCAGGAACGCATGCGCACTCATGGGTTATGTCGTTTCCTGACGAACTTTCCGCATTTCGTGCCTACGCTGAGGCATTCCCGAAGAACTGCGTGCTATTGGTAGATACCTATGACGTTGAGCAGGGTATACGCAATGCCATTACGGTAGGGCTAGAAATGCGTGAGCGCGGAGAACGCTTGTCGGGCATTCGTATCGACTCGGGCGATTTGGCCTGGCTGGCGAAGATGGCGCGGGCTATGCTTGATGAAGCTGGTCTTACGGATTGCGGTATCGTGCTGTCGAACGATCTCGATGAGTTTACCATTCAGTCCATTCGTGATGAGGGTGCATCAGTGATGTCGTGGGGTGTTGGTACAAAACTTGCCTGCGCCTACGATCAGCCAACGCTTGGTGGGGTATATAAACTTTCAGCTACGCGCGAGCCGGGTGATGAGGCGTGGAGTGACCGGTTAAAAATCTCTGCAACGTCCGCCAAGCTTACGACGCCAGGCGTTTTGGACGTTCGACGCTATTATCATGAGGATGGGCATATTGCTGGTGATATGGTGTTTGATATACATACTGGTGTGGATTTTCGGGATGCTATTGTGGATCCGGCTGACGAGTTGAGGCGTAAGAATTTGGCGGGTAAGCGATCTATTACTTTATTGCATCCTCTAGCGCGTGAAGGCCGTAGTGTGTTACCTTCCGAACTGCGCGACGCTATGGCGGCACGTGAACGGACGAAACAGCAGCTGGGAACCCTCGATGAGAGTCAGAAGCGCATGTTGAACCCTCATACCTATCCCGTAGGTCTTGAATATAGTCTTTTTGAACGTCGTCGCGAATTGGTTGCCCGCATGCTTGGCATTGCGTAGTGTAAAAGCGGTTAGTGAAAATCGTGCTGCGCACTGAGACTAAAGCATGCGAGGTGACACACGCGCGGTAAACTAAGGAAAGGTGCCATGATTAGGATAATTACCGATTCGGTCGCTTCTATCCCTGCTGATGACGCACGGAAGGCCGGTATCGATATCGTCACGCTCTATGTCAATCGTAAGGGAGTTGAGCTTGCCGATGCAGAGATGGACTTAGATGCTTTTTATGCTGACATCTATGACATGATCGATGATATTCCCACATCGAGTCAGCCGTCGCAGCTGGTGCTCGAAAAGATATTTGAAGATGCCGCTCAGGCAGGCGATGAAGTGCTTGGCGTTTTTATTTCTTCGGGGCTTTCGGGTGCCTATGAGGGTGCTGTACGTGCTGCGCGTGCAGTGAAGGCTCGCAATATTGAGTTTTCTTATGCATTGGTTGATTCAACTTCATGCGGCTATGATGAGGCGTGGCCGGTGTTCGATGCGGTTGCTGCGCGCGACGAAGGCAAAAGTCTCAGAGAGTGCGCCGAATCCGTTTTACGCGGTATTGAGTCGACGCGTTTCCTGTTCACTCCCGAGTCGTTGACGTTTCTGCAGAAAGGTGGTCGCATTGGTAATGCCGCGGCGCTTCTTGGTAACTTGCTACAACTCTCTCCAGTTTTAACCGTAACCGATGGCGAAGCTACAACACTCGCTAAGGTTCGTACGAGTAAGAAGGCCCTCGATCGCATTGTGCAAGAGTTTAGGGAGGATATAGAGCAGCGCGGACTGAAAAACGTTGTGGTGCACTATATAGGCGATAAAACGCCGGCTGTACAGTGGGCACATGAGGTTGTGGAGCCTCTGTTGGGTCGTAGTGTGCAAGTGCTGCCCGTTAGCCCCGTTATTGGTTTACATGTTGGGCCGGCTATTGGGGTTGCATATGAGTGTATGCAGGTTCTGGCTGGCAAGCTTACCGGGCCAGTGCAGTCGCGCTTATGTATTTCATGAATACGTTAGGTGGTGTCGTTGTATCGGTGCGTTCTTTGACGACTGCTTGTCGATTGAATCAAGGCGGAGATTTCATGCCTTGCGTGATCGAAAAAACTATTTCTGCATGTTCACC
>JAEWYG010000094.1 GCA_023395755.1 Actinomycetes bacterium
CGCCATACTTCGCCAAAGCCTCTACATCAGGTTTGAAGTTGCGTAGATTACACGAGAATATAGCCTCGCCGCCCTCGGCCAAAAGGCGCGTCACGCCGATAAGCAATTCTACATGGTCGCGCTGCACGTCCCACGTACGTTTACCCATGGATTTCGAGTTCGAAAAGGTAGGTGGATCAACAAACACTAGGTCGAAACGGCGCGGCGTGCGACGACATTCCGTGATCCACTGCATCACGTCGGCGCGCTCGAACACATGGTCATCGCCCTCAAAGCCGTTGGTAACCATATTGCGCTCGGCCCAGTCCAAATACGTTTGCGACAGATCAACCGTACAAGTGGAGAGAGCTCCCCCACCTGCCGCATGAACAGAGGCCGAACCCGTGTAAGCAAACAAGTTCAAGAAACGTTTACCTTGCGCCCTTGCACCCACCAATTCACGCGTAAGACGATGATCCAAGAAAAGACCTGTATCCAGATAACCGGATAGATCGGCCTCAAACAGGTAACCATCCTCCTGTACGCAGGTGACGTAATTGCGCCAGCCCGCATCGCGGTACTGGCTACCGCCCTTGTCACGCCGACGCGTCTTAGAGAACACATGATCGGGACGCACGTCCAAAACTACGGGTGCCAGCGTAAGTACATCATTGAAACGACGCTCTGCCTTAGCCGGATCGATCGACGAAGGAGGCGCGTACTCGGCGATATGCAGGTAGGTATTTCCTTCGGCCGACCCCGCACCTAGGTACACATCGATGGCAACGGCATAATCGGGCAGATCGGCATCGTATACCCGATAGTTAGTTATTCCTTCGCGCTTTGCCCATTTACGGCGCTCCTTGGCCACCTTGCGCAAGCGGGCGGCGAATTGCTCAGATGCCTGCTCAAACACCTCGACGCGATGCTCTGCACCTCCCGACGAATCGGGCACCACAACAACCGCAGAGGCAACCGGCGCATGGTCAAATAGCAGGGCCTCAACCGCTACGCGATCCTGACCAAGAGGGACGCGCATAACCGGCGCCACTCCAAAGCGCGCGGCAACGCCCTCAAGTCCGGCAGCCGCAAACAGCGATGATGTTGGCGCCGCCTGCGCGGCCGCAACAAAAGCGGCAGCTTCAGCCTGAGCCTGAGCACCAGCATCCGCATGAATTGGCGGTACGCAGGCGATAAGGCAGGATACAGCTGCCCCTTCACCGGTATCCTGACCACCGTACGATCGATCATCGCTCACATATCGCAAACAGCGCTGCGCCGCTACACTTACGCGGTCAACGATTTCCGCAGCACCTTCTGCACCGGCTAATTCAATGCTTACTGCCTGCCGCAAGCCCGCACGCTTAGCCCTACCGCGCGCCCGAGCAATAGCGGGCGACGACGTGAATGCTCCCGCAATACGTACCACGGCAAGGTCGGGCGGTGCTGAAGCAGGACCTTCTGCCGCCTGGGTACCAATGAGGGCCGCAAGGCCATTCGCAAACCGATCATCCGCCTCGTCAAGTAACGTGCCCCATGTTTCTTCATCATGCTTAGCCCAGCCCCAGAAACCCCAGCGATCGCGCGTAAGTCCCGGTGCCAAATCGCTTGCCACGCTGGCCGCCTCGACAACAATAGCGCCATCGCCGCACGCAGGATCAAAACAAGCCGAACCAGCCAGTGCGGCCGTATTCCAGCCCGCTAGAGCCAGCACGCCCGCAGCAAAAGCGCATTCTAAAGGAGCGTCAGATCCGTCGTCTATAGCCAGATAGGTGCGGTGGTACAACGACGAACCAGCCAGGTCGAGCGAAATCGTCGCTCTCGCTTCATGCACGCGTACATCAACAACGGCATCGGGTGAAGACACGTCCACATCCGGTCGCTGACCGCAGGTGTCGCGCAGGTGGTCACATATCGCATCCTTCACCTTCAGCGCCGTGAACCGACTGTTTCGCAGTTCAACATTACCACCATGCGCCTGCACGGCCATGCTTGCACCCTGTGCCAGAACCTCTTCCCAAGGCAAGGCGCGTGCGTCTTCATATAAAACATCGGCACTCGATGCATTTACGCGCCCTACTACCAACATAATACGCGAGGCAAGCCGCGACCAGAGACAAGCTCGTAACGCACCGCGAACGTCAGAAAAGAAGGCAACACCCCCGCTGAGGGGGCGCACGCGCTTACAGCCTAACATTTTCAACTCTTCAGCAAGCTGCCCCTCCAACCCGGAGAGGCAGCTTGCAAATAATTCAAATTTTTCCAAGGGGAACCCTTAATCCTCTAAATAGTCCTTGAGCTTGGATGAGCGCGAAGGATGTCGCAACTTCGCAAGTGTTTTACTCTCGATCTGACGGATTCTCTCACGTGTTACTCCGAATTCACGTCCGACTTCCTCTAATGTACGGGGATGACCATCTTCAAGCCCAAAACGCAGAGCAATTACCTTACGCTCACGCTCAGCTAAGCCATCAAGCACTTTGGATAGCTGTTCTTGCAGCATGCTAAACGACGCAGCATCAGGCGGCACCACGGCGGCGTCATCCTCAATAAAGTCTCCTAATTGGGAGTCTTCCTCTTCACCAATGGGCGTTTCGAGGCTCACAGGTTCCTGTGAAATTTTCTGAATCTCACGCACACGTTCCGCAGGCAGACCCATCTCCTTGCCAATTTCCTCGGGGCTGGGCTCACGGCCCAATTCCTGCAACAACTGACGTTGAATACGCACCAATTTATTAATGGTTTCTACCATATGTACTGGAATACGAATAGTACGAGCCTGGTCAGCAATAGCGCGTGTGATAGCCTGACGAATCCACCAAGTTGCATACGTAGAGAACTTAAAGCCCTTCGTGTAGTCAAACTTCTCAACCGCACGGATAAGACCCAAGTTGCCTTCCTGAATCAAGTCCAAGAACAGCATGCCACGACCCACGTAACGCTTAGCAATAGACACGACAAGACGTAGGTTCGCCTCAATAAGCTGTTGCTTAGCATCTAAGCCCACCTGCTCAATGCGACCCAGACGACGCTTCTCTCGACGCTCGAGTTCAATACCTTCGTCCTCAGCCTTCTCAAGCTCCTCGGTGGCAGCTATGCCGGCTTCTATTTTCATAGCAAGATCAATCTCCTCTGCTGCATTAAGCAGAGGAACCTTGCCAATCTCTTTAAGATACATACGCACCGGATCACCCGTAAGCATGGTCACGCCAGCGTCGGCGTTGCGTTTGCGTACCGCACGCGCCTTACTCTTGGCGTTCACCTTGGGCAACTGCATATCAACGGTCGCCTTGAGTTCCTCCTCAGGAATACCCTCGAGCAAATCCGCTTCTTCATCTTCTAAATTAGACTCGAGCTTTTCGTCGTCGATCGAGTCGGCGGCACTCACATCGGGTTCGACATCCACCTCATCGTCATCCAGTATCTCTTCGGTGTCGATCGGGGCTTTCGCAGTTAGTTTTTCCTTGTGCTCGGTTGCTTGATTCATAGGGGCTTGGGCCACGTGATCTTCCTTTCCAGCAAGTTACGCTCGGGCATGCAGCAGCGTGCGCCAAGCGCAAAGATACAGCCGTACACTATAGCATAAAAACGATAGAGAGGGTATATGATTTCAACAGGACCTTTATTTAACAAACAACCTCGAAACATCCCCCTACACTCCGTCCGACGAGCGTATACTGTCAAAATAAAGCATCAATAACACACCAGACACAACAAGGAGTAGCCAGCAGTGGCTTTTATCAGCCCGATCAACCGATCAAGTGCACCCCTTCTCCGAAGCATCCGCATAGCATCGATTAGTATTCTATGCTTTTCCTTAGCCCTCGGATGCTTCTCCCCCACACTCGCCCAAGCACTCACCGAGGAAAGCGATGTACTATTCGGGCAAACTGCCAGCGAGCACGGGATTCCTGCCGAAAGTGGCCCCCCTATTGAGGCAACCCATGCAGCGGTATTGGATGATGATGGTAACATCTGCTTTGCACGACACGCGACCGACCAGGTCCAGATAGCATCTCTTACAAAAATCATGACCGCCATTGTAGCCTTGGAAACCCTCTCACCCGAGGCGAGTGTTGAGGTAACCCCTAGCGCTGCCAGCGTCGGAGAATCGAGTGCTGGCCTGATGCAAGGCGATATCATGACCCTTGATGCCTCGCTTAAGGCTCTTCTCACCGCATCGGGCAACGATGCCGCGATGGCATGGGCATTGAGCGACTGCGAGCAAACATAGGATTTTCCCAGGTGGACATAACGGTGAATCGGACTGGCGTCGAAACCACACTTTCCCTCACCAACACCGACACCATGCTGCAAACCTACGAAGGAACCTGCGCAGCCAAGACGGGCTACACCCTGGCTGCCGGACCCTGCGTAGCCACCGCGGTAAATCGAAACGATGGCCATGAATACTATGCTGTGGTTCTAGGATCATCATCAAAGCCCCAACGCTTCACCGATGCCGCGACACTTTACGATTGGACGTACACAAACCGCGAGACACGTCTCGTATTTTCTTGGCATCAACGTGTCGGCCTATGGATCAAACACGCCCTCAAAACATCAACATTACCCTAAACACCAAACTCAACAATACCTTAACTTACGATACATCTTCAGACCTCTCTGGTGGTAAGAAGTGGCGAAGAGCGTCATATAGCTGTCGAGCGTCAAACGGTTTGGGCAAAAATCCATCCATACCCACAGCGGCTGCTTCATCGCGATCTTCTTGAAACGTACTAGCTGTCAGAGCAACGATGGGAATTGTATGCGCATCATCTCGATCTAACGCGCGCAATTCGCGCACGGCCGATAAGCCATCTAGCACCGGCATCTGTACATCCATAAGTACAATGTCATAATATCCCTGATCAGAAACAGCAAACAGATCTATTGCCTCGCGTCCATTCGCGGCTCGGTCAGCACTTACACCCTCTAATTCCAGCAATGCCACCGCTATCTCAGCATTTAAGTCGTTATCTTCGGCCAACAGTGCACGCACACCCACCAGCGAACGCTTCGCCTTATGCCCCGACGTCACACAAGGCATCCGATCGGATGAAGAGTCCTCCGAAGGTGCATACGGAAGTGTCAGAGTAAAGAAGAACTCAGCCCCTTCACCCAAACGGCTACGCACATCAAGCTTTCCACCCATAAGGCGCACTAGGTTACTACTGATGGCAAGTCCCAACCCCGTGCCCTGGGCATTACGCCGATTCTCAGCCGCCTGCTCGAACGACTCGAAGATACGGTCAAGGTCTTCAGGGCGTATGCCTGTACCATTGTCAGCTACACTGAATCGAACGATCGCCTTACCCCCATCGCCCGACACCACATCAATAACCAACAACACCGATCCACCTGACTCGGTGAACTTGAATGCATTCGACAATAGGTTCGCTAACACTTGCTGTAAACGCACATCGTCGGCAACCACTACCACGTCACTCTCACAACGCACGGTTAACGCAATGCCCTTCTCTTCGGCAAGGATGCAGTACATACTATCCAGTCTATCGGCCAACGCGCACAAAGGCACCGGCGCAGCTTCAAGGTGCATCTTGCCGTTCTCAATCTTGGACATGTCTAAGATATCATTCACCAACGCTAACAGGTACTGCGCCGACGTGTTAATCTTCTCCAAACTCGACTGCACTGAAGGAGTTGCCTCACCTGAAAGTGTCGCCACAGAGCTAAGACCAATAATGGCATTCATCGGTGTACGAATTTCGTGAGACATGCGCGAAAGAAAGTCCGATTTCTCGTGACTCGTCTCTTCAGCTTGCTCCAACTTCAAAGCCATAGTGCGCGATCGCACCTTGAAGGCCGCTACCACAATTGCCACAATCCCCACTAAAAGCGAGAACACAAGCGACACCGCCACTGCAGCCATAGGGTTACTAGATACGATTGCCTCCAACGAAGGAGCGCGCTTACTTACTGGCGTTTCACTGCGCACCAGCATAGCTG
>JAEWYG010000142.1 GCA_023395755.1 Actinomycetes bacterium
CATACAATGGAGTCGTATCCAAGTGCTAAAAATATGGGTACGAGAATGGGATAGAAAGCCACAGCCTCTTCCTCTAGACCACAGGTTGTGCCACCTAGCACCATGAGGACGCTTACGAGAAATACGAGTAGGAATTCGCGTCCTTTGGTCTTCTTCGTTAAAGCAATTAGGCCCGATTCGAAGGCGCCGCTTTTGTTTACGATGCCAATAAGTCCGCCTAGTACTAAGATGAACACCATAATGTCGGCAGCTTCGATAGTGCCGGAAACCATGCTAACGGTTATATCGCCGATACCTTTGGGCTGTTGCTCCAATCGTTCATAGGTATGCGGTACCGAGATGGGTTTTTTCAGTGCACCAGAGGTAAACTGCGTGATATCGATATTTACGCCAATCTGGTCGAGCGATTCTTGCGTAGCGGGCAGTTCGGTAGCTTCGCCTTGCGGGCTTGTCATTTGTAGCGTACCGGTATTTGCGATATAGGCTAGCTTCGCGTAGGAGCCAGCAGGCACGAACCACGTGGCAATAACAGCTAGGATGGTGATAGCGAATAGGATGGTGAATGCCGTGGGAAAATTAAGCTTGAACTTTCGTTGCTTTTTTTCGTTGGGCGGTTTCACCCCCGCCTCCATGGTCGTGACGGATGCTGCCATAGACGTCCCCTTCCCCTCGTATGTATCGGACAACCTTCGACTATCTTCGCCAAGACGTTTGTGACGGTTCCTTTAGCCGCCCCGTACGTCTTGTTTGCAGTGTGCGTAGGAAGGTTGCGAATCGGAAGATATAACTCAGGTGTACCCGAGGTGGATTGTGGGTGTAGTAAGCTCGCTCAGATACTAAACCTTCATTAAACCCCACATGATGAGAAGCTAAGATTTCTAGTAAGCATCGTTATCGATGAGCGACCAAAATGCGGCGCGCGCAAACCGGCGCGTGTTCGTGTACTATGTATCGATTGGCAGGAGAGAGAAAGGTGTTCGGTCGTGGAGATCGTGCTCTTCTATTACACGCTTATCGTGCTGCTGGTATCTATCTTGGCTGCAGCCACTTGTCTGTCGGCCTTCCTTGTGGCACGTAAGCGTACGTCGTTTTTTGCGTTCCTTGGTTTCCTGTTCTACTTCTTTGATGTAGCGCTGGTTTTTCAAGATGATTTTCTCTCGGGTCATTTGGTAAACCAAGCTGAATCTTTTTATGCCATTGGCAGTCCCCTTGCCTCTATTGTCATAGGGGCTGGACTATTCATGTCGTTCTGGCTACTTATTTGTGAATTCATGGGAGAGCATCGTCGGGTGATGGTTGTTCTTCCTGGCGTAGTGTTTGTGATTGGTAGCGTAGCGATTATGCTACTCGTGCCAGCAGGTAAGTGGCATGAATTTTTGTTTTATAGTATGCGTTCGCTCATGCTGTTTTGGATGCTTGGCTACTGTGCAGCGCGCTATTTTATTGCACGCGACCAAGTAGAGCGTGATCGCCTTTGGCGCCACCGCCGTCTGTACTTACTGGTATGGGTGCTAGGTTTGGCTGTGCTGGTTGAGAACGTGTATTTTCAGGTGCTGTTTGATCCGGCTGCCGCTATGGCAGCGAATCCAGGTGTAGATGTGTTGCCGTTTCTTCCTGAGCGCAATTTTGCAGAGAATTTACTAGCACTTTGCTGTGCGTTCTTTGCTTGTCGAGATGCGTGTCGCTTACTGGCGCTGCGTTTTGAAAACCCGCCAACTCATGGTAGCGAGCCCCTGCGAGCATCTATCGATCATAACCTGCTGCCATACTGCCATCGCTACCAACTTTCCGAACGAGAGGGACAGGTGTTACACCTGGTTTTGTTAGGTAAAGACAATCAGAACATCGCTTCTGAAATGAATTTAGCTCTAAGTACCGTGAAGGTGCATGTTCATAATATCTTGCAGAAAACAGGTCATGCAAACCGTCAAGAACTCACAAGAGATTTCTGGAAGACATCGTAGATGAGGATCTGTCCCAGCTCGTTATTACCCACGTTGCTTAATTGCTGCGCCAACAAAGTCGCGGAATAGGGGGTGCGGTCGCGTGGGGCGACTCTTGAATTCGGGGTGGCCTTGGCTTGCTACAAACCACGGATGCTCGGGCAGCTCTGCCATTTCGACCAGCCGACCGTTTGGTGAAATGCCTGATATTATTAGTCCTGCTTCTATCAAGCGTTCGCGATAGGCGTTGTTTACTTCATAACGATGGCGATGTCGTTCGTAAATTATTTCTTCACCATATGCAGCAAAAGCCTTTGTGTCGGGCGAAACTTTGCACGGATAGGCACCTAGACGCATGGTTCCTCCTCTGTCCGCAATGCCTTCTTGTTCAGGCATTAGATCGATCACAGGATAGGCGGCATCGGTTTCAAACTCGGAGGATGTTGCACCGGGCATATTGGCTACATGGCGGGCAAACTCGCATACCGCTGCCTGTAATCCAAGGCAAATACCCAGAAACGGCACGTTATTTTCGCGAGCGTAGCGCACGGCGGAAATTTTTCCTTCGAAGGCGCGCTGGCCGAAACCGCCTGGTATCAAAATTCCGTCCATAGTACCCAGAACCTCTTCAGTATTCTTTTCCGTCAATTCTTCACCATCTACTAAGTGAACATTCACGCGGCATCCATGGTGCACACCAGCGTGCCCCAATGCCTCGATGACAGAGAGATATGCATCAGGCAGACTGACATACTTACCTACTACGGCAATATCTGCCTGCTTATTGCAGTGTGCTGACGCATCTAAAAATGCTCGTAACGGCGCAAGATCAATCTCGTGTTTGTCCATCCCTAGACGTGCGAGCACTTTTGTATCGAATTGCTGGTCGTACAGTCCGATGGGCACCTCGTAGATAGAGGGTGTATCTACACATGCGAGAACTTCTTCGGGACGTACGTCGCAAAACAGCGCAATCTTTTCGCGCACCTGATCGGTTACTTCGTGATCG
>JAEWYG010000148.1 GCA_023395755.1 Actinomycetes bacterium
GGTTTACAATACGTGTGACAAAGTTTGGTTTATGCTGCTTGGGCGGCTTTCTGTCTCGATGAGGCTTGCGATCAAGGAATCCTGCAGGAGCATCTTCGACAGGTGTTTGGCTCGCCGTTTTGTCGGCTTGCTGCTGCGCTGATGTCGCGCTCTGATCGTTGTCGAACGTATCGTGCGTCATGCCGGCCTACGGCTCCTTCTTCTTGTAGGTATCCTTGCCGATTATAGTTCATTGGCGCAACGACCCCTGATGTTCATCAGCAAACAACAAACCTTTCAAGAACGTAAAAGATTGAGGCAAGAGGTAGATGTAATTCGATGCCTTATAGCCACTGGACGCGTCTCCCTCACGCGCGAAGAAGTGAGGGAGGCGCTACGGCAGAGGAGCGCTATACTTGAACGATCAGGCATGAGAGCGGAACAGGAGAGATGTATGATCGAAGTGCTTTGGCACGGTCGAGGCGGCCAAGGAGCGTTTACGGCAGCCCGGCTGTTGGGCGCGGCGGCGTCGATGAAGGAGGGCTGCTGTGCGCTGGCCTTTCCAGCATTTGGGCCCGAACGGCGCGGTGCTCCTATGCGGGCATACACTAAGATTGCGAATGCCTCCATTGGCGACCGGAGCGCCATTAAGAAAGCCGACTACGTGGTCTATTTGGATGACACGTTATTGGGTGACGGATGGGATGCCGAGCTAAAGCCAGGCGGAACGGTGCTCGTAAATAGTACCGAGCATTTCGATGACGAGCGTATAAAGGCTCTGGATGCCGATGGAATCTCGGCAAATATTCTGGGAAGACCTATCCCGAACACGGTGCTTCTTGGTGCGCTTTCGAAACTGTGCAATCAGGTTGAAGCTGAGGATGTGAAGGAGGCTATCCGCCAGTATATGCCCGAAAAGCTGCATGCCAAAAATATTGCCATTATCGATACCGTGCGAGAGCAGTTGGATGCAGGGGAGCAAGGCTCAGTGCAAGAAGTGGGCGCAGATGAGGGAACCTGCGTACCCTTGAGTGATGAAGTGGAAACTTGCATCTTGGCAGATGAGAAGGGTGCTGCTTGCTCTCGGAACGTTGACAGTACGTTAGAAAAAAATGAATCCTCAACCCGCCCAAGTGCAAGCATTCCCACGCTTCGCAGTGTGACGCTTGATCCGGATAGCTTTGCACATACTACTTGTTTCGAAGCGGGGCACTTGGTTACGAAGAATGCAGGGTGGCGCAACGAGCGTCCTCTTATCAACCAGGATGCTTGTACCGGATGCCTGCAGTGTTATTTTTACTGTCCGGATGGGACCATTTTTAAAGTAGAAAAAGCGCAAACAAAAACTTCTGTCGCCATCGATTACGATTTCTGTAAAGGGTGCGGCATCTGCGCCAAGGTCTGTCCGGTAGATGCTATAAGCCTCATTTCCGAAAAAGACGCGCTTGCCAACGAAGCGAAGGGTATGCGTGAAGGGGTGCCAAGGGGCGCGTTGTCAGAAAGGGCTGCGTTAGAAAGCATGTCTGCCGGTGGGTTTGAAAGTGAGGCTGGTGCGTAATGAAGCGATTTCTTTCCGGCGATGAGGCGCTAGCTGAAGGTGTGCGCTTGGCTCGTCCGCAGGTAATCTCAGCCTATCCCATTACCCCGCAGACCGTGGTGGTAGAGCGCTTGAGTGAGATGGTTGAAGAGGGGTCTCTTGAAGCTGAATACGTGCATGTGGAGTCGGAGCATTCGGCGCTATCGTGCGCTATCGGGGCGTCGGCCACCGGTGCTCGCACGTTTACGGCTACTTCGAGCCAAGGGCTTATGTATATGGCCGAGTGCTTAACCTATGCGTCGGGCGGGCGGTTTCCCATCGTTATGATGAACGCAAACCGTGCGACCGCTCTACCATGGAATATCTACGGCGACCAGCGCGATTCGCTGGCATTGTTGGACCATGGATGGATGCAGGTATATGCCGAGAGCAATCAGGAGGCGCTTGATCTTGCTCTTATGGCCTATGCGGTGGCAGAGAATCCGGCGGTGAGTACCCCGGTTATGGTGAACCTAGATGGTTTCGCACTTACGCATACCTACGAGACGGTCGAGGTACCCGAACCCGAGCAGGCCGATGCGTTCTTGCCGCCGTATAAAGCAGCAAGCAATTGCTTCGATTTCGACTGCCCGACGAATATTGGTTTTTCTGCGGGACCGGACTACAACCGTTATTTCAAGTATTGGGAACATAAAGACATGCTCGATGCCCCTGCAGTGATCGATGAGGTGGAAACACGTTTTGCTGAGGTGTTTGGGCGCCAGTACTCCGGCATGGTTGAAGCGTATTGCTGTGAGGATGCCGATTGCGTTCTGGTCACGCTCGGGTCTATTGCTGGGCTTGCTCGCACCGTGGTGGACGACTTGCGCGCAGCGGGCAAGCGCGTGGGACTACTGCGCATTCGCTACCTGCGCCCGATGCCGAGTACGCTTATTGCCCGCGCGCTTGCAAAGGCGAAAGCGGTGGGCGTATTGGAAAAAGACGTGTCGTTTGGCGCGGAAGGCACGGTGTTCACGAATGTGAATTCCGCTTTGCAGCAGGCAGGGGCAACGGTGCCTACTTTTAATTTTGTGGGCGGCTTAGGCGGCGACGATATATCGGATGCCCAGATGGTTGGCATATTTGGCGTACTGGGCGAGGTAGTTGCCGGCGCGACCGGCATGCCTCGCGTATCGTTTTTAGGAATTGATTCTCCTGCCGATGAGTATGTTACGGAAGGGGGGCGGTAACTATGGCCTTGAACGCTAAAAACATTGCCAACGACGAGTTTTTCTTTGGACACAAGGCCTGTGCGGGCTGTGGAGGGTCGCTCGCCGTGCGCGCTGCCATGAAGGTGCTGGGTCCGCATGCGGTTGCCGCACTGCCAGCGGGTTGCATGAGTGCGGTTGGGTTCAACTTTCCGCAGCTTTGTTTCTCGAACAATGCTATGATCACGCCCTTTGCTGCTACAGCTGCCGTACTCACGGGTATTGAGGCAGGCTTGCGTGCGCAGGGCAAGAAGCCCGATGACTGTACAGTTGTTGGTTTTGCAGGTGACGGAGGAACGGCCGACATCGGCTTGCAGGCATTGTCGGGCGCAATTGATCGCAACGACGACATCCTTTATATTTGCTACGACAATGAAGCTTACATGAACACGGGAATTCAGAAGAGTTCACTCACGCCCTTTGGCGCCAAGACCACTACGACGCCGTCGGGATCTAACGTGCGGGGGTGTCTCACGCAAAAGAAGAACCTGTTTGAGATTGTAGCTGCACACGGTATTCCCTATGCTGCTACCGCAAGCGTAGGTTACTTGAACGATTTTATCCGCAAAGTGGAGCGTGCTCGCGACATTAAAGGTACGCGCTACATTCACGTTATTGCACCATGCCCGACAGGTTGGGGCTGCGATGTCGATGAAACGATAGATATTTCCAAGGACATTGTGGATACGGGCTTGTGGTATTTGGCGGAATACGAGGGCGAGCAGGAATGCGGACGTTCTGGCGGTCGTTTTAAGCTAAACCGCAACCCCCGCGAGTTCGTAAGCGTCGAGGCCTACCTGCGTCGCCAAGGCCGCTTCAAGGCGCTGACTAACGACGATGTAGCTGTTGTCGAGCGGGGCCGCGATGCGAAGTGGGAAGCCATGCGGAGGGACTGGGCTTGACCGAGGGGCGCGTTGGTACATTGATGGAGACAAAGGGCGTTGCTTAACGGTAGCGCCCTTTTTATTGCCCATTCTTATTAATAAATCAATCGTATGATATAGTAAAATCAATCAAAAGATAGTAAATTGGAGAAAATATGTCACATGATCTTACTGCGAAGGATATCAAGCGGATTCGAGAAAAGTACGGTCTGACGCAGCAGGGTTTCGCTTGCTTATTGGGACTCGGGGATGCGAGCGTCGTGCGGTACGAGAACGGGCAGACGCCCAGCAAGGCGAACGCGAACCTCATACGTGCCGCCGAGAACCCGGAGTTCGTGGCGGATTGCCTCAAACGCGATGGAGACCTGCTTTCCGTCGGCCAGCGCGAAAAAACCGAGAAGATCGTGTACGCCCTGGTTTCATTCGTCGAGGGAGGGGACGTCATGGACATCAACGAGATGTACGAAATCACGCTTCAGCAGGAAGTGCTCAATGAACACGCGGCCCAGGTGATGGGAGAGGTTTCGCATTTGCTCGCGGCTGCCAAAAAAGGCGGAGATATTCTTTCGGCTGCAGTGTACGAGGACGTGTTCATGCAGCTGGCGCAGGCCAAGATGCGCATTATTGACGAAGGGCATTTGAATAAGGTGAGGCTTTCGGAAATCAGAGGCCAAATCGAGGGCTTGGGGCTTTTGGCAAAGAATCGCCAAACAAAGGCAGCGTAACGTGGAAGGCCTTGAACAATACTTGGACGAGGTATTTTACGAAGAACTTGGAAAAATTGTGAGCGCCCTTGTCGTTGATAAGCGCATCGGTTTGTCTGTCAATCCCCGAGCAATTTTGCTTGGAGGACAAAGTGGCGCGGGCAAAACAACGTTGCATAATATTTTTCGTACTGCAATGAAAAACAATGTGGTTGTTATCAACGGTGACGAGTACCGCGCTTTTCATCCGCAGTATAGGCGGATAAGCGAAAAATACGGTATTGATGCTCCCGCACATACGGCCGCATGGGCGGGACGGATGGTAGAAGCCGTCGTCGACGCTCTTTCCATCACGGGATACAATCTTATTATTGAAGGAACGCTGCGAACGTCTGAAGTTCCCCTCAAAACCGCAACGCTCCTGCGCGGTCGCGGCTATAAGGTCTCGCTGGCGCTTATGGCGGTGAAACCCGAGATATCGCTCGTAAGCTGCCAGTTGCGCTATGAGCAGATGCGCATCGCAGGCACCGCGCCGCGTGCGGTCGATCCCGCCCATCACCTCTCGATTGTCGAAGGCATCGTCAAGAACCTGGAAGTGCTCGAAGATTCGGGCCTGTTTGATAGCGTGAGCCTCTATGCGAGAAACGAGCAGCGGCTGTTTCCTTCCGACGATGTTGAAAGCCAGGGACGGGCATGCGAGGCGCTTGAACGGATACTCTTCGGCGGCTGGACTGAAGAGGAGCGCGGACACCTGACGTACTTAGAACGGCGTTTGTCCGAAACGTGCAATTCTTCATCCTAAGAGATTCCAGTGGCGAGATGCAGTTGGCCGGCAAAGGCCTTTTGCCATGATAGGATAGGGG
>JAEWYG010000203.1 GCA_023395755.1 Actinomycetes bacterium
GCACTGCTCCACGGCCGACGTATTCC
Source organism: Actinomycetes bacterium (assembly GCA_023395755.1). Classification (GTDB taxonomy): domain Bacteria; phylum Actinomycetota; class Coriobacteriia; order Coriobacteriales; family Eggerthellaceae; genus Gordonibacter. The sequence goes on from JAEWYG010000203.1 coordinate 27, forward strand.
GCGAGGGCGACTGCCTCGATTACTTCCCGAACCGCGTCAAGGATCCGACCTTGATCCGTCCGGAGCTGTGGAACGACTAAGCGTTTCTGCGTGACCAGCCCTTTACACAACTGATCTTTTAGCTTCATCGGATATCCCATCAACCCCAGCCCCTCGAGCGTTTCGTTCTGCCGAGCCCCCTCGGCACTCCTTGTTCGGAACCCTTCGCGGGGCTGGAGGCTTTGCCAGTTTACGTCACATATCGTAGCGGCGCCGCAGCGCCCGTGTCAGTTTTTGAGTTTTCGGTCTCACCGCCTTTATCCCGCATAGCGTAGCGTCGGGAAAAAGGCGGAAAATCGAAACCCGGACGATACGACGCCGCAGCTAGGAGGGGTTCATGAACAAACAAGCAAAATATAAGTTGATTGGTTTTATCATGATGTTTGCCTCATCTTCACTGATGGGCGGCATCGGAGCCTTCACGCGTTTCATTGACGCTCCAGGCGATTTCGTATCGTTTTGGCGCAACTTCGCTGGACTCATAGCTTTGTCACTCATCTTCTGTTTCATTGGGGGAAGCTGGAAAAAACTCAAACAAACGCGTTTTTCCGGCATGATGTTGCTCTCGGGTGTATTCCTCGGTTTACTTTCAGGCTTGTACTGCCTATCTACGCAGTACACCACCTTAGCCAATGCATCATTTCTTATCTACACCGGCCCCATATACTCAACCATCCTCGCAGCTATTTTCCTCAAAGAGAAGATCAATATTAAGGGCATACTCTGCATCATCGCCGTGGTCATTGGCATGTTATTCATCGTAGGCATTGTCACGCCGGGGGGCCTGACGCTCGACCTCGATCCTAAGTATTCCTTCGGCAACGCCATCGCCTTCGCCTCGGGCGTAGCATACGGTCTTTACTTGTTCTTCTCACGCTACCGCGAGGACTGCGATTCTAACGTTCGCTCCTGGTGGAACTTCCTGTTCGGATCGCTAGCTATCGTCGTGCTACTTATCTGGCATCACTTCTTCCTACAGCCACTTGCTTACACCGAAAAAATCAACGGCGTGACGCAGTTTGATGCTTCAGGCCAGATTATCACCCACGCATGGAGCATGTTCACCATGCCCGCCTCATCGTGGGTCGTACTCATTGCCGCAGCGCTCATTACCGGCTTCGGTGCGTTCTATTTACTTACCCATGCTACCAAGCGCCTGAAAGCTGGCGAGCTGGCCGCTATATCTTACCAAGAGACCATCATGGCGTCTCTACTTGGCCTGTTCATGTTCGGCGAAACCATGACCGCCTTCCAGATTATCGGCGGCGCGCTTATCATCGTAGGCGGCGTGGCCCAGATATTCTTCTCAACCGCAGCGGCCAATAAAGCAGGTGAAAAGCTAGAAAAGGAAGCTGAGATTCGCGAGAGCCTCAAAACACACTTGGAAGAGGAGGAAACCAAGGAGGCTTTGAGCTAATAACCCACAGAGAAGGAGGTCACCCATGAAGATAACCAAAAACTTAACCCATATTGCCACCACGATGAAGTTCAACCCTGCCATGACCGAAGATGAGCTGCTGGCCGCGTTTGACGAACAAGGCATGCGGGGCTTTCCCGCCGAACTCGATATTGCCGAACGTACTGAAGACCACGTGCAGATGATGTCATTGAAGTCGATGCTTCTGTTCGCAAAAGCATCAGGTATCGCAGCCGTCACCTACGACGTGACCTACTTCCCCCACGCAGACCAGGGCGAGATTGACTATCAGGTAAACCAACTGGCGCACGATCTAGATATTGACCCCGAAGTAATCCGCGAAGTGTGCGAAGACGAAATACAAGAGTACCTCAAACTTGACAGCCTGCGCGATGCGAGTCTTCCCGTGCACAGCATTGTAGAAGCCTATGTCGGCGGTACGGCAATCGCGTGGTACGGCATGAACGATTATCCTCGCCTCAAAAGAGTCATCCTGCGCAAACTTGCTCGGGGTGGGCAGAAGGCGAAACGCGCTTTCATCACACAGGTAAGTAAAGCTCAAGTGGAAATGCTTGAGGACTGGTGATCAACCACGCGTCAACCAATCAGGTCAAACCAACTCTCAACCGACAAGAAAAGGAGGGCTTGCATGAAAGATACTGTCTACATGGAGGAAATGGACGCATTTACCTACCGCGAGAAATTGAGAAAAAACGCCATAGTGTTCATTCCTGTAGGTGCCCTTGAGCAGCATGGATCCCACATGGCCATGTGTGTGGATGCCGCTCTAACTAGAGCTATGGCTGGAGCTACCGCCAAGGCGCTAACCGCCTCCACAAAAGGCGAACTCGAAGCCGTAGTCGCAGCTCCCATCAACTACGGATATCGCTCACAGCAACGATCGGGTGGTGGATTTCACCTAACCGGAACCACCTCTCTTTCAGGCACCACACTCATCGCACTCGCAAAGGACATCGTATACGGACTCATCGGTCACGGCGCACGAAAGATCGTCTTCATGAACGGGCATTACGAGAACTTCCAGTTCATCTTCGAGGGTGCCGAGCTGGCACTGGAGAAGGCTCGCGAGAACGGCATACGCGATGCGAAGATACAGCTGTTGTCCTACTGGGACTTCGTCGACGAGAAGACCATCGAGGAACTCTACCCCGACGGATTCACCGGCTGGGATCTGGAGCACGCCGGAGTGATGGAGACTTCGCTCATGTTATTGCTCTACCCCGACCTAGTGGACATGGGCAAGATAGACGATCCTCTCTACGACGGGCTGCCTGCCGTGCTACCGAACTACGACGTACTACCCATCGTCGCTGACTACACGCCACCTTCAGGATGCTTATCCTCACCTGCCGCCTCGTCGCGCGACAAGGGCGTCGTGCTGCGCGATGTGGCCGTCAAGAACATGGTTGCCGCAATCAAACAGGAATTCGCATCGGACTAAGGAGCAGCCTGTACATCGTATTGTCAACACCCACGGCCTTTCGGCGCTTGCACGCCCGGAAGGCCGTACGCGCTAAGGAGCATCATGATCAACGTACGCACCGCCTTTCACGTCTTCGCTCCCAATGAAGCTGTCCACTTCCTGGGAGACTATCACGAAATTCTAGAGAGGGAACGCCATGCATGCACACGTTACTGAAAGAAAAGTCCCCTTCAAGGTTGCCGCTTCTTCGTTTTTAGGCAACTTCATCGAATGGTTCGACTACGCCACTTACGCATACTTCGCCATCACCATCGGCATCGTATTCTTTCCCGAGTCGGAAGTTGACTCAACGATGCTTGCCTTTGCAGTTTTTGCGATCTCGTTTATTTTCCGCCCCCTCGGTGCCGCTTTCTGGGGCAGCATGGGCGACAAGAAAGGCCGCAAGTGGTCGCTCTCCTTGTCAATTTTTATGATGACCGGTGCAGCATTCCTTATCGGATGTCTACCATCGTTTGAAACAATCGGTCTTCTTTCACCCCTTTTACTGTTATGCCTACGCAGCGTGCAAGGCTTCTCGGCTGCGGGCGAGTATTCGGGAGCCGCTGTATTCCTGGCCGAATACTCCCCCGCCAAACACCGCGGCAAGTACTGCGCACTCGTACCCGCCTCCACCGCTGCGGGTCTTTTGGCTGGCTCGACCGCAGCGCTACTCATCAAGCTGTTGCTACCCGAGGCTGACGTAATCGCCTGGGGGTGGCGCATCCCGTTTTTGCTGGCCGGACCATTAGGCTTGGTTGCACACTACATCCGTACGCGCCTGGAGGACTCACCCACCTTCGAGGAAGCCGTCTCTGAGACCACGCGCATCAAGGAGGCCCCTAACCCAACCCGCCGGGTGTTTAAGAAGTACCGAAAGCGCCTGCTGGCCAGCATCGCGGCTACTATGGTGAACTCAGTGGGATTCTACCTAGTACTCACTTACCTCCCCACCTACCTCACCAGTTACGCTGGTATGGAGGCGGCACCAGCACAGCTTGCCACCGATATTGCGTTGGTGACCTATATCGTTATCCTGATGGGCGCAGGGAAAGTATCCGACATAGTCGGGCGTAAGAAAATGCTCTTGGGGGCGTGCGTAGCATTCATTGTACTTAGTATTCCCGCCTTTATGATGCTTAATACAGCATCGTTGCCGATTGTTATTGCGGGTGAGCTTATTCTCTGCGCGACATTGTCTATCAACGACTCGAATATCGCCTGCTATCAGGCTGAGATGTTTCCAACCGAAGTACGCTACACTGGAGCCGCGCTGGGATCGAACATTGCCTATGTTATCTTCGGTGGAACAGCATCCTTCGTGGCCACCGCACTTATCGACATTACGGGTAACGGCATGGCTCCCGCCTATTATATGATGGCTATCTGTTTGGTTGCGGGCACCATTTTGCTCTTCACGGCTCATGATTACGGCGGCATCGAACTCAATGACGTTACATAACACAACGCGACGACACACCTAAACAACCAGCCCTGCGGCACGTTCTCGGTTTAAAAGGAATCAACTGAGAACGTGTCCTCGCTGCGGCCAATCTCTTCCCGGTAAGGGTCAACAGGTACGCTTACCCACACCGCTCTGAGCTTATCGGCATGACGCTCAACAGCGGCACGAACGTATGCTTCTTTACCTGATTGACAGCGAATGTTTGTTCGTTTACTATTACACGAACAAACATTCGCACGAACGGACGTACCTATGGAAATACTCGACAAACTGGAGGTTCTCGCCGATGCTGCAAAATACGATGTGGCGTGCACCTCGTCGGGTATCGATCGCGATGCCCAGAAGGGCAAACTGGGCAATACCATGGCAGCCGGCTGCTGCCACAGCTTTGCAGCTGATGGACGATGCATCACTCTCCTGAAAGTACTCATGACCAACGTATGCGTCTACGACTGCGCCTACTGCGTAAACCGAGCATCAAACGAGGTGCAACGCGCCGCCTTCACACCTTACGAACTGGCCGATCTTACCATCGCGTTTTATCGACGTAACTACATTGAGGGATTATTTCTCAGCTCAGGAGTCATCCGCAACCCCGACTACACCACCGAACTGATGGTACAAACACTGTCGCTACTGCGCGTTGAACATGGCTTCCGCGGATACATCCATGCCAAAGCTGTACCAGGCACCTCCCCCGAGCTTTTGGACCAGCTGGGGCACTTAGCCGATCGCATGAGTGTGAACCTTGAACTGCCCTCCCAAAAAAGCCTGCAGTTGCTCGCTCCCCAAAAGAACAAGCAACACATCCTAGCGCCCATGCGTCAGATACGCGACAACATAGCCACAGACAAAGACACCCGTGCACTCGTGCGCAAGGGAACCACCTATCTTACCCCGATAAAGCCCAAAAAGAAGGAGCGCGCTTTCGTACCCGCGGGACAGTCTACTCAAATGATCGTCGGAGCAACACCAGAAAGCGATTTTCAGATACTGAATCTATCGGCAGCACTGTACCGCACCTTGTCATTAAAACGCGTGTTCTTCAGTGCCTATATGCCGGTAAACAACGACGTGAGACTTCCTTCCACTGATGCGCTACAGCTAAACCGTGAACATCGCCTGTATCAAGCCGACTGGTTGCTGCGCTTTTATCGTTTTGACGTAACCGAGATCATCGACGAAAAGAACCCCTTTCTCGACCCTGATGTAGACCCAAAGGCTAACTGGGCGCTCAATCATCTCGACTTCTTCCCGATAGAGATAAATAAAGCGCCACTCGATGCCCTCCTGCGGGTGCCGGGCATCGGCGTTCGAGGGGCACATTTAATCTTGCGTGCCCGGCGCACTACCACGCTTGGAGAACGCGAACTACGCAAGTTGGGCATTGCTTTTAAACGTGCACGCTTTTTTATCACCTGCAACGGACGCTATGAGGGATTCGGCGTCGACTTCACTCGCGAAGGCCTCCGAGCTCAGATAGCTGCTCCTATCAAAGGTGGCAACCATGGCAGACGTGCCAACAAAACCTGCTCTGGCCAGATGAGTTTATTCGACAGCATCCCTTCATCCGAAAAAGTGCAAGCAGTCGACATCTTAAGCCACGACGCAACAAGGAGGGCTACCTCACTTCCTCAAGCCATCTCCTTGCCAATCGAGCCTCCACAGGCCCCCCGAACGCAGGACGGCACCTACGGCTGGCAACATGAGCTATCAAGCCCCTCAATGGCCTGCACATGAATAAAGAACCTCGCGTAACAACCAGCATGAACCCCGACAATAACACCTCCTCAGTAGCAACACACGAAGAACCTTTGTCGGAGGTGACATATTGCCACGACGGTACCCTTGAAGGGCTGTTTTCTGCAGTATTCGAGGCATACGCGCGCCATGAAGATCCGCAGGACATAGCCTGTGATGGAGTACTACAGCTTCGCCTTGGACAGACCGTGCGCTACATTGAGACCAACGGGGATTATGCTGCGCGTGTTCAACGGGGCATCAAACACAGCTGCGGAGAGGCGGTCTACGACGCGGTCGTACATGCCTCGCTTTCCGACGACAACCAAGCGGGCATGGTGGTCTATCGCTTCATACGCTACGCCATGGCCCAGAATCGTCCCCATGAGTGCACCCGCTGCAAGCGTCATGGATCGTGCGCGGGCCCAGCCAGCGGGGCCGTCTGTCCCGCCCGCATGCGTCATAGTGTCCTCAACGATATCACACACCCAGCCGTAGAGCCCCTCCATCGCCTCGTGCGTTTCGTAGGTAACGAACGTCACCGCATGATACAATTCCTGCGTTTTGAACACATGGAAAACGGCGTATGGGTGGCCCGGTGCAACCCCAGCGCCTCGGTAGTCCCCCTACTGATGGATTGGTTCGTAAATCGTTTCAATACGCAGCCCTTCATCATCTACGACGAAGTTCATTGCCTAGCCGGCGTCTACACAGGCAACGACTGGTATCTTGTCCGCACCAACCAACTCGATCTACCCGACCGCGCTGCCGACGAACAACTTATGCAGGCAGCTTGGAAGCGCTTCTACCGCACCGTTGCCGTAGAGTCGCGCTACAACCCGGAACTTCGTCGTCAATTTATGCCCAAACGTCTATGGAAGAACATTATTGAAATGCAGGAAGACCTGCCCGGCACCGACCTCGCTTTTTCTGGCAACACCGCTACTGAACGCCTCTGGCGCGGCTAGTTAGGCCCTATTGCACCGCGAGGGCCCGCTTTTTTCATTCAATGAGAAAAGTGTCCACATAAAAAATTCTTGACCTGGAGTATGCTCCAGGTCCTATCATGACATACAACAATACAACTAGAAGGAGAAGGTCATGGAACCCGCAAAGGTATACTTCACAAACTTCCGCACCAAAGCGTTCGGCGACGGGCTACCCACAAAGCTACAAAAACTCGCACTGAACGCAGGGATCGGCCATATTGACTTGGACGGTAAGTTCGTAGCCATCAAGCTACATTTCGGAGAGCTGGGCAATATTAGCTATCTACGCCCCAACTACGCACGCGCTATCGTAGATCTCGTAAAAGAGCATGGAGGAAAACCCTTCCTCACCGACAGCAACACCCTGTATCCCGGAAGCCGCAAGAACGCGCTCGAGCACCTCGAATGCGCATGGCAAAACGGATTCACGCCGCTTACAGTAGGATGCCCCCTCCTTATTGGTGACGGCCTCAAAGGAACCGACGATGTCGAAGTACCGGTAATAGGTGGCGAGTACGTGAAAGCCGCAAAGATTGGCCGAGCCATTATGGATGCCGACGTGTTCATTAGTCTTACCCACTTTAAGGGGCACGAGCTAACCGGATTTGGCGGCACCATTAAAAACATCGGCATGGGTTGTGCATCCCGCGCTGGCAAAAAGGAACAGCACAGCAATGGTCAGCCTTCCATCAGCGCTGAAAAATGTCGAGGCTGCATGAAGTGCCTACCCGAGTGCGCCAACGAAGGGCTCGTGTTCAATGCGAGTACGCGTAAAATGACGGTCGACGTAGTGCATTGCGTCGGATGTGGACGCTGTTTGGGAGCCTGCAACTTCGACGCTATATACTTTGAGAATGATGCCGCGAATGCTGATCTAAACCGCCGTATGGCAGAATACACAAAAGCCGTCGTAGATCAGCGTCCGCAGTTTCACCTCTCTCTTGTAGTAGATGTCTCACCTCACTGTGATTGTCACGGCGAGAACGACACCCCCATCCTACCCAACCTCGGGATGTTCGCTTCTGCAGACCCCTTAGCACTCGACCAAGCATGTGTCGATGCATGTCTTACCGCAACACCACTGCCAGGAAGCAAGCTTGCTGACAATCTAGCTACACCGGGATTCGTTCCCACCTGTGATCACTTCACAAACTCTACCCCCGAGTCTGAGTGGCAAACCTGCCTGGAACATGCCGAGAAGATAGGTTTGGGTACGCGCACATACGAATTGATAGAGCTCTAAGAACCTAGCAAACACCCGTAAGATCAAACGCAGGAATGAAGCTTTCTTCGGCAGCGCCGCCTTCTTGCCAAAAGTAGTCTTCCACACCAATACTATCGGCAAAGTCGAGCAACTGCTCATACCTGCTATCAGGCACACGTTCGGCCAATTCAGGGCAACGACGAAGCGCAGCTGCGGCACGCTTGTCGCCGGCAGCCGCGGCGTCAACCAGTACGGGAGTATATTGGTTCATCAACGACAAAAGCACCTTCGTACCATAGCGTTCGTGCACCAACCGCACGATGCGCTGGGAATCTTCCAGCGCATCGGGCAACATAAGATGACGCACCACCACGCCGTTCACCAAACGGGGCGCTCCCTCCACTTCGTCAAACACGGGTTCACCTACCTGCTCAACCATCGCATCGAGCGCAGCAAGCGCAACCTCTGGATAGTCAGCAGCGCACGAATAGCGTTGCGCAAGATTTTGATCGGCATATTTGAAGTCAGTAAGATAGATATCTACCGTATCGGCATTTTTTTGCACGGCTCGAACAGTCTCGTATCCCGAAGTATTCCACACGACAGGCAGCACCAAACCCCGCTCACGCGCAAGAACAACAGCGGCACGCACTTGAGACGCATAGTGCGTGGGTGTAACAAAATTGATATTGAGCGCATTTTGCTCTTGCAGCCCTAGACACATGGCGGCCAGCTGCTCCACCGTTACGACACGACCAGCCTCACCAGCGGCAATAACAGCGTTTTGACAATAACAACAATGCAGTGGGCAATGCGCAAAAAATACCGTGCCACTGCCCCTACAACCGCTGATGGGTGGTTCTTCCCAAAAGTGAAGCGCCGAGCGTGCCACCAACAACTGATTATCGGCGCCGCATATGCCGCGATCCCCTGCTGCCCGATTGGCTTTGCATTGACGTGGACACCAATCACATGATGTTAGAACATCGTTGTCCACGTCCACTCTCTCTTTCAACTTCGCACATCAAGGTATCCCGCCGCCACGCAACGCTCGCGGCCAACAAACTTACAGCCTAATTAGCTGAATAGGTCCCAAAACCAGGAGGAAATTCGCCATCGTCGTCAAGATCGTAGTCGTCTTCCTCCTCGGAGGAATAAGCCTGCTCCGCCCGCGTCCAGTCCAAACCGTTTTCAGCGCAAGCAGCTTCTTCGCCATACACCAAGGCCAACGCAGAAGGGGCCTTGTCCGCGCCACCAATCATGGCCAACAATTCCAACAAGTGCAAACACGCCTCAGCTTGCGGAAGAATAAGATCAACATCGTCAGCAGCCATAAGAGCAGCGGACAATTCAGCCATCAACATCTCAACGGTGTAGGTGCCACTAAAACGACCTTCGTTCACCGCAGCAAGCACCTGTTCGGCTTCGGGTGTCATTGCACCCGCACGACCAAATTTCATATCGAGAGACGAAGACGATCGCTGCACGGCGCGATACAGCGCGTCTGCCTCCACCGCAGCCATAATCTGAGCAGAAGCCTGCAACGTATAAGCTGCGCGAGCCATTTGAGCCGACCCGGCCGCACCCGTATACTGTATAGCACCCACCAAGAGTTCCAATAGCGGCCGTACCGTTTCAACCGCTTTTTCTTCCCCCGCAACGAGGCACATGAGATTATCGCGATCAGTAAACGCATCAGACACGGTCACGTCAGCAACAACCAACGGTGCCTCGACGGCAATCTGATCGCTTACCACAGCAATAGCATTCAATTCACGTGCAAAGCTTGGTGTCGCAGCAGACAAGTCAACAAGCACCGTACCCGGACGCGCACCTTGCACAATGCCCTCTTCGTCGAAGTAAGCATCCTCTAGTGCGGTCTGTGACGCGCAGTAGGTAATCACGGTCGACGTGCACGCCACACTATCGGTGTGCACATAGCCCGCCTCAGCAAGCCGTGCTTTCACCATCGCCCCGACGGTCTCGTTCCCAATATATGCGTACAGCTTATCCATGCAAGCCCCTTTCCTAAACATACTTCATTCCCTAGAAGACGGTAATACACCTTACACGGTGTCTAAGACTGCCTTACCTTACGCGCAATACGATCGGCAACAGAAAGCTCTTCTCGTTTATCTCCACCCCAAAACACCATCGCTATCATGCCGGGGCCAACGTGAGATCCAATAACTGGCCCGACACTGGTTTCCAAAAACAAGATACTGTCATCAATCTTGGAAAGTGCCTCTTTTAGGCGCTCTGCATCTTTAGGGCAATCAGCATTCGCAATAACAACGCACTGGCCAGGTCCATTGTTGGCTGCTCGTTTCTGATAATAGTCAGCTAGCTGCTTAATCCCCTTCTTGCGTCCGCGCGCCACACCTGCCAAAGACAGCTTGCCATCCTGACCAATTACTAGCATGGGCTTCACATCAAGTTTTGACCCTGCGAAGGCAACCGACGCAGGAATACGACCTCCACGACGGAGTGATTCGAGATCTTCAACCATAAATTGAGCATCGACGAAGTTACGCGCCTCTTGGGCCCACTCGGCCATTTCGCGCGCCGAAAGCCCCTTGTCGCGCTGACGCAACGCCTCATACACCAATAAGCCTTCAGCAATCGAGGCAAGACGAGTGTCAACCAAATAGAGTTCAGCGTCTGGATGCTCGGCCATTACCTGCTCATGCACGAGCGTGGCCGTATCATAGCTGCCTGACAATCCACTCGAAAAACTCAAGTATACCGTAGGCACACCACTCTCAATAGCGCGCTCGAAGGCATCTCGAAACACCGGCACCGGAACTTGTGCCGTGGTCGGCTCTTCGCCATCACGCATTGACTGATAAAAATCATGTGCCGATCGAGTGCGATACAGGTTGTCGGCATGTTCTCCGTCACTTTCGATATAGGAGAACTCAATTAGTTCGACGCCATCGCGGTCGACCACCTCAAAAGGTAGATCGCAGCACGAATCAATAATAAGGTTACAAGCATGCGACATAGCGCGTCAAACTCCTTCAGGGTTTTGGTTTGCTTCGACTGAAGCATTCTCTTGCACAGGTG
>JAEWYG010000239.1 GCA_023395755.1 Actinomycetes bacterium
GGCTTAAAACCCTCAGGAAAACAACTGCGCCCTCCACTTTGTACACGTCCTTTATCCCATATTTGATGCTTTAGGTAAAGAACGCGGCCACAGCGTAAGAAGTGGCAGAAAGAATATACGAGGAAAACGACAGGAGGGCGAAAGATTCACCCTCCTGTCGTTCAAGCGTAAAAGCTAGGATATTTTTACGTGAGCGTTCGGTAACCTAGCAAGACGGCATATATGAAAATGCCGTATAAAAGTTACCTTCACCTGTATGCTTATTCTTGAACAACTTTCGTGTAGGCTCCGATAGCCTCAATGGCTTCACCAAGCAACTTATCAGCCATTTCGCGCACATTATAACCCTCCGAAATGGAAGCAACGGCCGCCCCATCAACAAGAGCAACCACAATACGCGGGGTCATAGGCACGCCAGCTCGATCGAGAATACGAGCGATAGCAGCATCCAGCAACACCCGGCCTTTACGGTAAGCTTCGGTAACTACTTCGGAATCGGCAGCACCAATAAGCTGGGCGTAATGAGCCGCAGGAATAACAGAATCGTCGGGTAGGCAGGCGCGCGTTAGCAGCTCGGTAATGCGAGCACGACACTCTTCGGGTTCCATCTTGTCACTGAGATCGGCTACTCTATCGGCACGCTGAGCCCACAGCTGAATATTATACATACCCGCCTCGTGCAACAGCTCAGTTACCGAGTCGAAGTAATAACCCACCGATGACGAAGCCGCGCCAGCCCATTTTGCCACCTTGCGGTACGTAACCGCCTTAGGACCTTCGTCGCGTAAAAGTGCTGCGGCAGCAAGCACTAGCGACGTACGTGTGATCTGCGCTTTCAACGATTTCGGTGTAGGCGATTCGCTCATAGTTCCCTCAACGTGCTTTCCGTCCGCCCAAAGCGAACAATCGTCCATACGTTGCAACGACGCCATCCGTCCTGCAATAGCAGGACGGATGGCGCGAAACAAGGTATATCTTCTTTCGCAGCAACAGCGCGAATTAAAAGACTAGACCTCAGATAGATCCTTGCCCGTATGCTCATGCGATAGTATCATCGCCACGAGCGCAACACAAGACACGCCCACCATGTACCATGCTGGTGCCAAATTCGACCCCGTAGCCGCAATAAGAGCCGTGGAGATAAACGAAGCCGAACCACCGAACAATGCATTTGCCATATTAAATGACAGAGCGAAGCCGGTATAACGCACTGCAGTAGGAAATGTTTCGGTTAGGTAGCTGGACAGGGTGCCATCATTGATGGTAAGAGCTAAGCACAACACCAGCTCAACACCCAACACTGCAAAAAACATGCCGGTATTCAACAGCATAAATGCAGGTACCGTCAGCACAATGAATGATACACAGGCGATGATAAGCATTTTTTTACGTCCGTACATATCGGACAGATGCCCGCTTCCGAAAATAAAAGCAACGTAGGCTACCAAAGAAATGGTCGTAATAAGCGACGATTCGCTTGCTGGCATCATAACTACTGTTTCCAAATACACTGGCAAGTAGGTAAGCACCACATAAAAACCTACCGCATTCAGCATAGCAGCACCGAAGGAGATAATAAGCTCCTTGGCATGATGACGGAAAAGATCGCGAATAGGATGGTTCGAATCGTCTTCCTTGATAAGATTCTTTTGCATCTCCTGGTACGTTGGCGAATCTTCCAGCTTAGTACGGATGTAATGCGCAACAAGACCCAGTGGGCCAGCCAACAAAAACGGAATACGCCATCCCCAATCATTCACCGCTGACTCGGGCAGAATGGAATACATAACCGTGGCAAACATCGATCCCACCAGCAATCCCACTGCCGTTGAAGCGGGAACAAGAGAGCAGTACAAACCGCGCTTGTTCGTAGGAGCATACTCTGCCAAAAATGTGGCAGCACCAGCATATTCGCCAGAAGCCGAAAAGCCCTGAACCATACGCAGCAACAGCAAAAGGATCGGAGCGGCAAGACCAATAGCAAGATAGCCAGGCAAAAGGCCAATAAGAAACGTTGCGCCGGTCATAAGAAAGATGGATGTTGAAAGGGCCCATTTACGGCCTTTTTTATCACCCATACTACCCCAGAACATGGCACCAATGGGACGCAACAGGAACGAGAGCGCGAACACCGCAAACGTTTGCATGAGCGCCAATGACGGATCGCCGCCAGGAAAGAACACCTGCGAAATAACTACTGCAAAATATGAGTACGTAGCGTAATCAAACCATTCGATAAAGTTGCCAAGAAATGAGGAGACGGCAACTTTCTTAAGCGTGCTGCTTTGAGCATTATTAGATTCCATGGTAATCCCCTAGATCGTTTGCGGCCTCATTGGACAGAGGAGGAAACCGCTTGAACAGCGTTTGATGCACTGGAACCTCCTCTCGGAAGAAATCCTCGTTAGCTGGCTATAATCATACCCTATAACTTCGAGGATGCCGCAGATCATTATTTGTTCGGAAACAATTCCTTGTGAACGAATATTCTCACAGAAAATGACAGAGACGCAGCTCGGTCGGGCGGAACAACAGCTTGTTGCCCCGCCCGGAGAACCTGTGTTTGCAGCAAGCAAGTTCTTAAACCGAGTGAATTCTCAAACGTCGTTTCCTGCCATATCTCAAGCGCCAACAACTCAGCACCAGCATACGTCCCAGCTAAAACTTAAGCACCCGTTTTAGCTGGGATTCACCTATCAATAGTCTTCAAGCATCTCAACCTGAGCCTTGCTAGCGCGCGTAATAAACGCACGCTTCGCCTTCGGGCCACCTTCCGCAAGCTTACGCAAGATAACCCGCTTCAAGCGCGGATACTCATTCATGCCGTACCAGGCAAAGGCGGTACCACCGCTGTACGCCTCTACGATGCTATGCACCGGAAGATTTGCATCACGCTTGGCATCGAGTTCCAAATACTCTTTTATCTCGTCAGTGCATACTTCGCGAATGACGTCGGCATCAATTTCGAGATCGTGAGCGAGCTGCCTCAGCTGATACTCTACCTCTCGGTGATCGGCATGAGGGAAATACGTGACATCGTAGGTAACAGCACTAAGACCCGTCGCCTTAGCAAACTGCAGTAACGACCTTAGTGACATCATCTGCACGTGATCTTCCGTACGCTCCATGATGTCTAGTTCTGCAGGAAATCCCTGGAAACCTTCCTCGGCAAAAACCGATTTCAGCTGGTCTTCGGTCATAGCAGCTTCGAAATCGACCTCAGTGGCAATGTGGGTAAGGTTCTTCGTTATTTTCATCTGACGCACCTTCCTCTCCTATTGCAGGCCTTCTTTGATCAAGCTCAAACCAAGCGCCCGAATCGCGGTGTACACTTACAGGAAAGCGACGAAAATGCTTGGCTCATCCTCGCAACTTGTCAGCTACGCCGCCGCACAAGGCCGCTCCCTTACGGGAGCGGCTCTCGGGCGAGTGGGTAAAACTAGCGAATATCTTCCTTCATTGCTTCCTCTTCGAGGCGTGCAGCAAGGTTCTCGCTGATTTCCGCCTCCTGCTGTTGTTTACGCCCAGCAACCATACCCTTAATGGAAGGAATAGCGCCACCACCGATGATAAGAATGCCGCCTATAATGGTATTGATGGTAAGAGCTTCGCCGAATACCACCAAGCCGATAAAGATGGCAACGGGTACTTCCCAGTAAGCAATAGTGCCGTAGTCAGCAGCAGGCAAGTTACGTCCGGCCACCAACAAGAAGCCCAAAGCGATGGGACCGCAGATAATCCACAGCAGCACCGCGCCAATCCAGTTGAACGTAGTGAACTCAATGTTGAGAGCCCAGTTCTCCATGCCTGGGTTTGCACCTAAAGCATTCAGAACAATGGTGATTGAACCAGCACCAATAACTGCGAAGATGAAGTTCCACACACCACGAGCGGTGGTGTCGGCATCTTTGCGATAGCCATTGAAGAACATCGAAGCACCATAGAAGAAGCCAGAAGCAATACCAAATGCGTCACCCAAGCCCTTCTGCGGGAACTCAGGGGTTGACGGAATCAAGTTGAAGTCAACGAAGAAGCCGTTGGGACCAAAACCCATAAGGTTGTTGCCGAATATCATACCAATAAATACTGCGCCCAGGCAAACCCACTGCAAGGTAGACATGGGTTCCTTACGGAAGATACGAGCAAGCAACACGCAGATAACAGGGCCAATGTAGATAAACAGAACAGCATTGGAAATAGTCGTAAGCAGTGTTGAAGTCACGTAGCATGCAAGCGACATACCAATCATAAGGCCGCCCAATGCGATGGCGGGAGTAAGTTTAAGCTTCTTAAACACGTGCACTTTGTGGGTTGCAACTAATAGAACGACGAAGAACAGTACACCCATGCTCATGCGGCCTACCGCCATAAGAGCGCCGATACTGTCACCAGCATTGAGGCCGAGCGCGCCATTAAACATGTCGGTACGCGTTGCCCAGCGGCTGAACAGGGGAACCATGCCCATGCCCGTCGCAGAGATAAGCATGGCAATAACACCCAGATTAATCTTCATCTGATAGCCGCCGGAACCGCCTGGGTCGTCCTTGCCTGTTTTAGTCTCTTTTTCGTTGAGGTCTGCCATTGGTCCTCCTTAAACC
>JAEWYG010000017.1 GCA_023395755.1 Actinomycetes bacterium
GGTGAAACGTAACGCTCTTTAGATTTATCCTCGAAGAGCGTCAAGCTTCCTTGCAACATTTTGGCGAAAACATGCCACGATGCTTCCCTAAGCCTTACGCAGACGCCGAAAGCGGCTATGAAATGCAGATAACTTTGTGCCAAGGGCAGTCAACTTGATCGACGTGAATCAAGTGAAAGCGAAGGGGTCGCATCAAGATGAAGAAAGACTGCATTGTGAAGAAAAACTGCATCAAAAATAAAGAAAGGCTACCTCAAAATTAAGGTAGCCTTTCTGGAATTGCTTAAACTTCTCGGTAGGTAAGGGGGATTGAGAAGTTTTATCGAGCGTTGGCGTACTGCTGTGCTTGAGCCTTGTTTAGTTCTGCGTGGAAAGGAAGATTTGTAGTGACATCTGGTCAATTTGATCTTGCATATCTTCAATATCATCAACATGATGGTCTTCATCCTGAAGTATTTCCATAAGCATGTCGCGTGTGGCGTAATCAAGCACTTCTCCAGCAAGTACGATGGCTTCGTTATACTGCTTAACGGTGCTGATTTCCGCAGCGTGATCATTGTCGACTTGCTGGGGAACGGTGGCGCCGATATGGATATCTTCCAGGTGCGAGACGATAGGGGTCCCCTCAAGGAACAGAATTCTGCCAATAAGGTGCTCGGCATGCTTCATCTCGGTGATAGCGCGCTTTTCGATCCTTTCGTGCAGCTTGCCATAACCCCAATCTTCGCACATTTCCGCATGAACCATGTACTGGTTGATTGCGGTCAGTTCTCCGGCGAGCAGTGAGTTTAATGTGTCGATGAGTTTCTGGTTTCCCTTCATGGAAATACTCCTTCTGTTGGCAGGTGGATAGGGGTCCGCCACGTCTTACGGTCCTCCTCTTGTGGTCTATTGTAGGGCGGACGACTTAATATGGTATTTAATGAACGGTACTGTCGTCGTTCTGTCGCCGGTACGACAACTGGGTACTTTTGAAAACCACGAGAATAAAACGGGGATATTTGACGAATATGCTAGAATAATTTGTCGATATTGCTGTACGGAAGGGATCGGTATATGTCTGGGCACTCAAAATGGGCTACAACAAAGCATCGCAAGGCGGCGCAGGACGCGAAGCGCTCGGCCTTGTTCTCTAAGCTGTCGCGCATCATCACGGTAGCTGCGAAAGAGGGCGGCGATCCGAACCCCGAAAACAACGCATCGCTTGCAGCTGCTATCGAGAAAGCCAAAGGCTACTCCCTGCCAAAAGATAAGATCAAGACGGCTATCGATAAAGCGTTTGGTTCAGGTAAAGACGCAGCGAACTACGAGACGGTGGTCTATGAGGGGTACGGCCCGGCTGGTATCGCTGTGTACTGCGAAGCGCTGACCGACAACCGCAACCGTACCGCTGCTGATGTACGTAGCGCATTTTCGCATGCGGGTGGCAGCTTGGGTACCTCGGGTTCGGTGGCGTTTCAGTTTGAGCGCAAGGGCCAGATTATGGTTCCAAAAGAAATAGAGACTGGAGACAAAAAGCAGCCGGTGAAGCCGAACGGTGCTGCGGCTGACGAGGAAGAATTCATGCTTGCGGTGGCCGAGGCTGGCGGCGATGATTACGAAGACGCCGAGGATGAGTGGATTATCTATACGGGTCCGACCGACCTTATGGCGGTGAAGAAGGCACTTGAGGAAGCAGGTGTAGCCACAAAGGGTGCCGAACTTACCATGATTCCCACCACGCCGACGGCGGTGAGCGTGTCGGATGCAAAGAAAGTCATGCGTCTGATTGACAATCTCGAGGAACTCGAGGATTTACAAAATGTCTATCATGTTATGGACATTACCGACGAAATCGCCGAGGCTTTGGACGAATAAAGAGCTTGCACGATCCGCTTAAGAGTCGTGTAGTGGGAGCCGCTGCAAGTTCGATACTTGCAGCGGCTTTTTAATTGTATGATGCACGTGCGGCAAGTATGCTTTAACAAAGCGCGATGTGAATATGATGGGAGGGGCGATTTAATGACGAACAACGCAGACGATGTTCTTCCCTGGCAGGTGGAGTATGCTATTCCTTTAGAAATGATTGATGGGTGCCTGCTTGGTCAGCCTGGCACCGAGAAAGAATTTCAGCCAGCATGGCGGGCTTACAAGTACCTGCTCGGAGGGAAGATGTACGCCTTTGTTGGCACTAACGACCAGATCAAGCGGCCGATTCTTACTTTGAAGCTTGATCCAGCCTATAGTGAGATGCTCCGACGGGAGTACGATGATATCGTGCCCGGCTACTACATGAACAAAGTGCACTGGAGCACTATTTACCTTGATAGCGGTGTGCCGCACAAGGTGGTGGCTGACGCTATCCTTATGTCCCATGGTGTTCTACTTTCGACTCTCAGCAAAAAAGTACAACAAGAAATAATGGAAGGCTCTTGGCAACCAGAAGCAAAATAGGCAGAGCGCCGCAAAATCACCTACGAAATAGCGTTTGCGTTTCTCGCAAGTATGCGTTATTCTTGGCCGGAACAAACCGTTGATGAGGAAGTAACGGCGAGAAGCGCGCTCACAGAGAGCTGGGGTAGCTGGAAACCTGGCAGTAGCGAATCGTCAAATGGTCCTCTGAGGGCTGGTACGAACCGGGTAACCGCAGTAGTGTCAGACGGAAGCCTCCGTTATTGGGCACGAGTGTGAAAGCACTCATAAGAGGACGCGTAAGCGTCAAGCAGTGGTGGCACCGCAGGAGTTTATTGCTCTTGTCCCTGCATTCATTCGATGTAGGAGACGAGGGCTTTTTTATTGCCTTCGCTCCGCGAAAGGAAGGCAAGACATGAATCAGCATACCAGCACCGACTACAAGACCTACCTGAGTGAAGACGAGTTGCCTACGCACTACTATAACGTGCGAGCGGACATGAAGACCGATCACGCGCCTATCCTGAACCCTGCCACACTCAAACCCATGACGGTGGTCGATCTTGAGCCGGTGTTTTGTACCGAACTGGCTAAACAGGAACTTAACACTACCGATCGCTTTATCCCTATCCCTGAAGAGGTGCGCGACTTCTACAAGATGTACCGCCCCTCTCCGCTGGTGCGCGCGAAGTTCCTCGAAAAGGCGCTGGATACGCCGGCCAAGATCTACTACAAGTTTGAGGGCAACAACACCAGTGGCTCTCATAAGCTGAACTCTGCTATCGCGCAGGCGTATTATGCCAAACAGCAGGGCATCACGCACCTCACCACCGAAACGGGTGCCGGGCAGTGGGGCACGGCGCTTTCCATGGCGTGCGGCTTCTTTGACATCGACCTGCAGGTATATATGGTGAAGTGTTCGGCCGAGCAGAAGCCCTACCGCAAGGCCGTCATGGAAACATACAACGCTCGCGTTACGCCCTCGCCGTCGGACACCACGAACGTGGGCCGCGCGATTTTGGCTGAGCATCCCGATTCGTCCGGATCGCTGGGTACGGCTATTTCGGAGGCGGTGGAAACCGCACTCAGCACCGACAACTGCCGTTATGTGCTGGGTAGTGTACTGAACCAGGTACTTCTGCATCAGTCTATCATTGGACTTGAGGCTAAAGCGGCCCTCGATAAGATCGGCGAGACGGCCGATATCCTCATTGGATGCGCCGGAGGCGGTTCAAACCTCGGTGGTCTCATGGCACCGTTTATCGCCGATAAGCTGGCGGGCAAGGCTGCACCGCGCTTCATCGCTGTGGAGCCGGCGAGTTGTCCCAGTCTTACGCGCGGACGTTTTGCCTACGACTTCTGTGATGTGGGTAAGGTAACGCCGCTTGCCAAAATGTATACGTTAGGTTCGGGCTTCATTCCTAGCGCCAATCACTCCGGCGGCCTGCGCTACCACGGCATGAGCCCCATTCTCTCGCAGCTCTACCACGATGGCATCCTCGACGAAGCGCGATCTGTTGAGCAGACGAGCGTGTTTGAGGCCGCCGAGCTGTTCGCGCGCGTGGAAGGCACGCTGCCGGCGCCCGAGTCGTCTCATGCTATTCGCGTGGCCATGGATGAAGCGTTGAAATGTAAGAAGACGGGTGAAGAGAAGACTATCGTGTTTGGCCTGACCGGAACGGGCTATTTCGACCTGGCCGCTTATATGGCTTATAACGCTGGCACTATGACCGATTATATTCCCACCGACGAAGATTTGGAGAAGGGCTTCGCCTATATTCCGAAGCTTGAGGGAATTCAGTAAGGCGTTTCGCAACAGGAGGGCGGCACGGTGTACTTTTGCCGGTGTCGCCCTTTTTTTTGTTAACGAAAGCGAAAGACAAAGGTTTTGACAAAGTTTTTCATTCCAGCAGGGCTTGAGGCATAGCAAGGTGAAGGGTCTTGTGCTAGGATAAGCGAACAGGTGTTTGTGGAATGAAAGGTAGAACGTGGCGCGTACGGAACGAATGATACTCGGCGTCGATCCGGGGCTAGCTAATACTGGCTGGGGTGTTGTGTCTCAGCGAGGATCGCGGCTTGCGTGCGTTGCTTACGGTTGTATCTCTACGCCTGTCGGCGTGCCATTAGCGCAGCGCTTGAAAAAGATACACGAGCAAATGGGTGCTGTTATCGTACGATTTGGGCCCATATGTGTAGGTATTGAGACGGTGTGGTTTGGAGCAAATACTCAGAGTGCGTTTGCTACCGGCCAAGCTCGTGGTGCGGCTCTTGTGGCCTGCGCCGAGCATAATTTGGTAGTGAGTGAGTTTTCACCCAGCCAGATCAAGCTTGCAGTTGTGGGTACGGGCGGAGCTGAAAAAGATCAAGTGCAGTATATGGTAGGAAAGTTGCTGGCTTTAGAGGTGGCTCCGAAGCCCGACCATGCGGCTGATGCGTTGGCTGCGGCTATTTGTTATACCACCCACGAAGGATTTGCTGCTGCGACAGGAATTGATGCGCAGTTGACACAACGGCCACGTTCATGTTCTACGACGCAGCAAGGAGGGTTGTTATGATCGCATTTTTAAAGGGTAGGCTGGCGGGTAAGTCTTCGACAGCTGCGTTCGTTGAGGTGAACGGTGTAGGCTATGCCGTTGGGATGTCTCAATCGAGCCTCTCGAAGTTACCTGAAGTGGGTGGTTCTGTTGAGGTTCAGACGTATATGCAAGTTCGCGAAGATGGCATAGCCTTGTTTGGATTTCTTTCGCTTGAGGAAAAGGCGCTGTTTGAACGACTTATCAGTGTTGGGGGTGTCGGCCCGAAGGTGGCACTGGCTGCTTTGTCGGTATTTACGCCGCAGGCGCTCGCCACCGCTATTGCTTCGCAGGATGTTGCCACGGTATCGAGGATACCGGGCGTGGGTAAAAAGACAGCTTCGCGTATTATTCTTGAGTTGAAAGGTTCGATCGATCAGGGAATTGCTGGTTTATTTGATGCTGGCGCTGCTCTCCCTATGACTGATAACCACTTTCGGGGGGCACACGAGGCGTTGCTATCCATGGGCTTTACCTCTTCGGAAGCAGATCTTGCGCTCAAGGATGCGCCCGAGGGTGCGGTGGAGGGTGTACTGTTACAATATGCATTGAAGCGATTGGGTTCCGACAGTTAAAGACATTGTGGGTAAACGCAGTGTAAGTTAGGCGGTTATGGGCGACAACGGCATTGAAATAGAAGGCCTGATGTTTGAAGCGGGTGCGGTAGACGATGCGGTTGGAGACGACGCTTATGTTTCAAATACTCGTGAACGTACAGTGACGACTACGCTTACCGAAGACGACCTTGCACTCGACCGCAGTTTGCGACCTAAGCGTCTTGGCGATTATTTGGGGCAAACGAAGGTAAAGGAATCGCTCTCTATTCTTATTGAGGCAGCGAAGGCGCGTGGTGATGTAGTAGACCACATCCTCTTTGCGGGTCCTCCTGGTTTGGGCAAAACCACCCTTGCCACTGTTGTGGCCAATGAATTGGGCACGAGCATTCGCACCACCAGTGGTCCTGCTATCGAGCGCACCGGCGATCTGGCTGCGATTCTCACGAATCTTGAGGAAGGCGATGTACTGTTTATCGATGAGATTCATCGCCTGAATCGTATGGTCGAAGAAGTTCTGTATCCCGCGCTTGAAGATTTTGCACTCGATATTGTGGTTGGTAAAGGCCCCGCAGCTCGTTCTATTAGATTGGATTTGCCTCGTTTCACTCTCATTGGCGCCACTACGCGTATGGGTCTTTTGACGGGTCCTCTGCGTGATCGATTTGGTGTGGTAAGTCGTCTTCAGTACTATACACCCGAAGAACTCAGTTCTATTGTTTGTCGATCGGCTGCTATCTTAGGAGTGGATATAGCAGAAGATGGGGCGTTGGAGATTGCTCGCCGTAGTCGTGGCACCCCGCGTTTAGCGAACCGGCTGCTTAAACGCGTGCGTGACTGGGCGCAGGTGCGAGGCGATGGTGATATAAATGAAGATGTTGCTGCACAAGCGCTCAGTTTTTTTGAAGTGGACTCGTTGGGGCTTGATGCGATAGATAATCGTATATTGGAGCTTTTGGCGGTGCAGTTTAATGGTCGTCCGGTGGGACTCTCCACGCTTTGTTCTGCACTTTCAGAAGACCCCGATTCGCTTGAGGATGTTTACGAGCCGTTCCTAATGCAGCAAGGCCTTATGGTGCGCACTCCGAAGGGTCGTCAGGCTACGATGCGCGCTTACGAGCATCTGGGCATACCGATACCCGAGCAAGTGTCATGATTGTGCGACGAATCGATTCAGGGTCTGTTGCGGGCAGCTTGCTTGGCTAAGCTGATGTTGCGCTACTGTTGCGATCGCGCCCCCTGCGTTGCGACGGTGGAGCGGTTTTGTAAGGTATAGCGTTGCTTGTGGGCATAATGCTTGCACTATCGAAAGGAACAACCATGCTTTCTCAAGATTACCTTGTGCGCATTATGGTGCAATTTGCTGAGATTATTCGACGCAGTTGGATGAGGGCCACCAAGGAGTATGACCCCCGGGGTGCTGCGGATATGCTGGAAGACGCGGTGGGCCAAGCTACCGACATTGATGGTGGCGTCCTGCTGTCTTTATCTCCCGAGTCCATTGCCAGCGTTATGCAGGTGTCGGGCATCGATCCGCGTGTGACCGAGTACATTGCACGCAGCCTGCTACTTGCCTCTGGTTACCTGCGCGAGGCGGGCGATCACGGCCTAGCTACGGTGCGTGAGCAACAGGCGCGCGCTATAGCGGAAGCTTACGGTCATGAGCTGCCCGAAACCCCCGAAGAGTTGGCTGGTTTGTTCGACGGTTTGGATGAGAGCTCTGCCGAAGAGGCTGAATTGCCCTTGGATACGATGGGGTTTGACGCCCCTCCTATTGAGGCTTCTTCGTCTATCGTGGCGGAAGATCCTCGCAACCCGACTGTATAGGGTGCCGTTTGGGCCTGTCGTTAGGCAGGCCCAAGCTTTCTGCCAGGGTTTTCTTCTTTACCCGTTTGGATGGGTGCGTTACTATATTTCTGGGTGATCATATCAAAGGGGAAGTCCTTGTCTGTCAAGAAGGCAAAAATGCTACTGCATTCGCTGCGGTGGTATCATTTGGGGTTTGCATTCGTGTGGGCGATCGCTTTTGCAGGCCTTCCCTTCGGAGATGGTGACTCTGCGGGTCAACGTCTATTTAGCTTGAGCGATCAGGGATGCGCCATTGTTGCGGTGTGCGTGGCAGTGTTCTACGAGCGTCGCCGCATGCCCTTCCCACGAAAATCAGCGTCGATCGTGGGTCTCCTGCTCGCAGCGGGTTCGTTTGCGTATTTCTTGACGTTTTCTGGCATGCTGGATGCAACGATGGGAGCCTTGGGTGCAGGAGTGCTGGTAGGAGTAGCATTAGGGTCGTCCTATGTGCTGTGGCAGCAGTTCTTCGCATCGGAGGGCGCATCGCGCACAGCGATTTACATTCCGCTTTCGGCGCTGCTTTCCGTGGTGCTCAGCGCGGTCGTTTCGGTTCTGCCCGACGGCGTCCGAATTGTATGTACCGTCGTTGTGTTTCCCCTTGCTGCGGCAATCTCACTTAGGCGTTGTTTGGGAGAGATTGTCATTGCCGATCCACCTCCGCGCATGACGGGACCATCGGCTGCGGCCACGCTCAAGGCACTCTGGAAGCCCGCATTTTGTACTTGTGCCATTGGATTTGTATGGAAGCTCGTCTCCCACCTGTTCGCTGTTCCGGGCGGAGCGTCCTTTGCTCCCATTTTAGGTGGCATGGCCCTAGCGGTGGCTGTGGTAGTGCTTATCGAGCTGTTCTCCGAGACGGGTTTCGCGGTGCTGCGTCTTTATCAAATACTGTTCCCACTTCTTACCGGTGTCTTCCTTTTGCCCACGTTGCTCGGGTCTCAGTTCGCGCCTGTTCTGACAAGCGTGCTGTTTTTCGGCTTCGAGATTGTGAATTTGTTGCTTATCGTAACATGTGCCGTCTACTCGAGCGAGCGTTGTCTGCCTTCGACCCAGGTGTACGCGCTCTGTGTCGGACCGACACTTGTAGCCATGCTCGTAGGCAACGTTGTGGGTACAAGACTTAATCCGCTTGCGGCCTATGATTTCGCCATCGTGGTGAATATCCTGTTTCTCTGCATTTATGGATTGTCGCTGGTGTTGTTCTTCGTAGCGTTTTCTCGCAAGGGTCGACGGGGAAAGGTGGGTCTGGAAGGCGCGGAACATGATATCGCCGTAGTTGGTTTGTCGGGGGACCGGGAATCTGCGGGCAACGCGCCAAGCAAGGCGGCTGAGGGTGTCGGGAGTGCTTTGTCGAGCGGCCTAGCCGGCGAGGCCTACCTATCCGCCGTCCCCGAGGCGAGCGTCTCGGGAAAGGATGTAAACGGTAAGGTCGCCGAAACGCTCGAAGCGATTGATCTTGCCACGTTGCTGGAACGGCGCACGGACTCGCTCACCTTGGATGAGCCATTCAGTAAGCGCGAACGTGAAGTTGTGGGATTGGTGCTGCGGGGTAATAACGTGCCCGCTATTGCACGCAAGCTCTATATTTCGGAGAACACAGCCCGCGATCACATGAAGAGCATTTACCGCAAGGCCGGTATCCATTCGCGACAAGAGCTTATCGACCTATTCGACTAGGAGAGTCACCATCTCGGTCTGCCGCGATGCGAACAGCAAGTGATCTTTCTTCTGTCGTTTGCCTTACAGCCCCATCTGCGCGCCCCAATTTGAATACAGGGCTCCGAAAGCTTGCCTTTGTCGTGTACTGACACCCCACAAAGCGGGTGGTTTTCTTTTCTGACAACGTCTTGAACGGCGATGATGCAAAACAACATGAATCGCGGGATGGGACTGCTTGCCTCTGATGGCTAAGCTTGCCTTGAAGCGGACGAGGCTCCGCAGAGGAAGGTAAACGCAATTGTAGGAGGGAACCATGGGAGAATCGGTTGGAAGCATTTCGAGGCGCAGCCTTATTAAAGGAGCTGCCCTCAGTGCTGCGGGCATGGCAGCGTTGGGTATGGTCGGTTGTGGTCCTAAAGAGGCCGGATCGGCTGATACGAAGGCGGACGCAAGCGACGGTGCAGCCAAGCATACGTGGGAAATGAAACCGGAGTCTATCGCGGCCGATAAGATCAAGGAGACGGTGGATACCGAGGTACTGATCATCGGAGGCGGTTACTCGGGTACGTGCTGTGCGCTTAGTGCGGCCGAAAGCGGTGCGAAGGTCGTACTCGTGGAGAAGGATGCTATGCTCAACGGCCACGGCGTAGGTGGTACGGGTGCTATAGCCTCACGTGAGTTGGACAAGCTGGGCATCAAGTTCGACAAAGCAGTCGAGATGGAGCGTTGGCTGGCCACGTGTGGCGGCCGTGCCCGTGAGTCGTTCGTGGCGAAGTGGTTCCGCGAGTCGGAGCGCTGCATGAACTGGTTTTTGGACATCGCCGAAAAGAACGGTGCCAAGTGCATGGTTACAGTGGGTTCGCGCTCTGCGGTGCATCCCGAGATCGACTGCTACCACATGATCTCCGGTGGCGAGGTGTTCGAGCAGCATACCATGGCCGATTTTGTCGAGTACCTGTTCGAGTCCGAAGCCAAGAAGAGTGGGGCTGAGTTCGTCTATGAGATGCCGGCGGTGCAGCTCGTACAGGACGAGTCCGGTAAGGTGACGGGCGCTATCTGCGAGAACAAGGACGGCGACTACGTGCAGTACAACGCCAGCAAAGGCGTGGTGCTGGCCACGGGCGACGTGAGCTACAACGACGAGTATCTGGAGGAGTTCGCTCCCATTGCCTTCAAGGTGCGCGCACGCCTGTGTGCCGACCAGGGCAATGTGGGCGACGGCCACAATATGGCCGCCTGGGCTGGCGGCACGTTCCAGGATGGTCCCTGGCCCACGATGATGCATCCGCAGGCAGCAGCCATGTTCCACGGTCCCTTCCTGTTCGCGAACCCTGAGGGCAAGCGCTTCATGAACGAGGCTACCTGGGTGCAGGGCAAGTGCGTCGGCATTATGGAGAACGGCGGCAGCGACCATGCGTGGTCGGTATTCGATGCAAACTGGCAGCGCGATCTACTGGACAGCCTGCAGTACGGTGGCGGCATGTTCTGGGACAGCTTCCGTCCCTACGGAACCGATTACCAGGTAGCGGTCGATTCGCATACAAAGAGCGTCGAGGCTGGCCTCGAGAAGACCCCCGACTACTACAAGCGCGCCGACACCTTGGAGGAGCTCGCCAGTATGCTTGATGTGGACAAAGAGGAGTTCCTCGCCTCCGTCGAGCGTTATAACAAGTTGTGCGATCAGGGGGAGGATACCGATTTTTATAAAGAAGGCCACTTTCTGTATCCCATCAAGGAGGGCCCCTTCACGGCCTGTATGGTAGCACCGGGTCTGCTGGCGGTGGTGGGCGGCATTCATGTTTCCGATCACTTCGAAGTGCTCGACGCCGAGGACCGTCCGGTCGAAGGCCTGTACGCCATAGGCAATTGCTCGGGCGATCTGTACGCCTACGACTACCCCATCAACGTGCAGGGCAACAGCCATGGGCGCTGTCTGGTAGGGGGCAAGTGCCTCGGCGAGCAATTGGCCGGTGTTTATCGGGAGATATAAGCGTCACTCCGAAAGATAACTTTCCTCTCTTGCCTGAAGGGCTTGCCTGGTAGATGCGTGGCGAGCCCTTTGTGGCGTTTATGCTGATCGACTTATATTTTACATAAGTCTCTCGCTTTGTTAGTTCGTGGTGACTTTGTGACGATCGAGATATTTCGGTCTTATTTTTACTGTTTCCGCTAAAGTAACCGCTTTGTAATCCCGTTCGGGTCGCCTTCGAATTTCAGAAGGAATCAATCAAAATGAATATGAAGCAATGGCTTATCCAGCCCCAGCAAAAGCTTGGGCCTTTAGGGCTTGTTGTCCTACTCGTTGTATCTAGCTTGGTAACGCCCTTATCTTTGGATATGTACACCCCCGCTGTTCCACACATGGCAGAATTGTTTGAAACGAGTGCGGGTATGGTCAATCTAACGTTGGTTGGGTACTTCTTGTTTTTTGCAGTGGGTTTGCTATTGTTTGGCCCCGTGAGCGATCGCTATGGCCGTCGACCGGTGTTGTTGGCTGGTGTTTTGGTTTATACGATTGGTAGCGCGTTTTGCGCGTTGTCTTTGGATATTTGGATGCTTATTTTCTTTCGTGTGGTTCAAGCGCTGGGTGCTGGTGCGATCAGTGCCGTGGCAACGGCTATTGTGAAAGATGCATTCGTGCCCGAGAAGCGTGCAGCCATCTTGTCGGTTGTTCAGATTATGTTCGTCATCGGGCCGGTGTTGGCTCCGTTTTTGGGTGCTTTAATCATGCAAATGGTAAACTGGCGCATGACGTTTGTTGCGCTTGGTGCTGTTGGTGTGGGATGTTGCACCCTTGCCGTTATGTTCGAAGAGACCCTTCCGGTTGAGAAGCGCCTCGGGGGAACAGTATTTGGTAGTTTAGGGCGTTTGGGGGTGGTTGCCCGCAATAAGGGCTTCGCTTCGTTTTTGGGCATTGTAGGATTATTTAATCTGCCTTTCATGGCTTATATTGCTGTAGGTTCGTATATCTATATTTCATTTTTCGGGCTGAGTGAGATTGAATATAGTTTGTACTTTGCTGCTGCCGCGCTACTAACTGCAGCGGGTCCCGTCATTTGGTTGAAAGCGTCAAAGTATATTAGCGCACGTCGCTTCACTACGATTATGCTGATGGTGGCTTTCGGCTCCGGCGTGGTGATGTTGCTGGTTGGCGAGTTGACGCCCGTACTTTTCTGTCTTACATTTTTGGTGTTCGCCATGACGGAGGCTTGCGTGCGCCCCTATAGCACCGACATTTTGCTTTCTCAGCAGGAAAGTGATGCAGGTGCAGCTTCATCACTTATTAATTTTACTCACACGGCTATCGGTTGTGTAGGTATGGCTTTAGCGGTGCTACCTTGGTCAAATTATGTAGTGGGCGTAGGGATGCTCGTAGTGGTTACTATGGCGTTTGCGGGCGTATGCTGGATTGTTCTTCTTAGATCGCGTATTTTGCTTCCCGGGATAAAGAGTAATGTGCGTGAAATGCCAGTTGAGAAGGTTGGCCCGGACGCGTCCATGCAAGATCGTGCACAATAGGGGTTCACACCGCTTGCCTTATTGAGTTGTTTTTTAGTCGGGGGACCTTACAAAACGGTAAAAAACCTGCGAAACCGCAAATCTCGAAGTTTTTTCCTTCGGGATAGCGTATAGTAAACATGTGCTCTCGAGGTGAGGGCGAGTGCTCCCGCTAAGCGGCTGCATACAGTGTTACCTCCTTGAATGGTCGAGGAGAGGAAAGA
The DNA here is from genome assembly GCA_023395755.1 of Actinomycetes bacterium. Taxonomy (GTDB): domain Bacteria; phylum Actinomycetota; class Coriobacteriia; order Coriobacteriales; family Eggerthellaceae; genus Gordonibacter. The sequence goes on from JAEWYG010000017.1 coordinate 12,748, forward strand.
GGATTTAAAATGGCGGAAGGTACTGTTAAGTGGTTCAACCCCGAAAAAGGCTATGGGTTCATCTCTCAGAATGATGGCGAAGATCTGTTCGTCCACTTCTCTGAGATCAAGATGGACGGGTTCAAGACCCTTGACGAAGGTTCTGCAGTGCAGTTCGACGTCACGACTGGCCAGAACGGCAAGCTCCAGGCAAGCAACGTGACGAAGGCGTAACCGCCGATTCACATTTTATGCCGAAATGGCCCCGCATTTGCGGGGTCATTTTTTGTGTGCCTCAGCAAGGAAACCGCGCTTTTGGGCTTACCCGATAAAGCGACCGATTCGATAAAGCGGCTTACCTAATGAACATGGCATCGCCGAAGGAAAGCATTCGGTAGCGTTCATTGATGGCGTGAGAGTATGCAGCCATAATGTTCTCTCGACTACTAAAAGCCGATACGAGCATCATGAGTGTTGAACGTGGTACGTGAAAATTCGTGACGAGTGCATCTACGACGTGGAATTCGCTGCCAGGTAACAAATAGAGTGAGGTGGCTTCACGTTCGCGTGGCGTGACTGCGCTCGCCGCTGGGTCCCATGCGCTTTCGAGGCTGCGTACACTGGTGGTACCCACGGCGATGACGCGACCGCCTTGTTGGCGTGCTTCAGCGATAGCTGCAACCGTACGTTCAGGTACTGAATAGAACTCGGTATGGATGGAGTGATTCTTCGGGTCGTCCTCATCCACGATACGAAAGGTATCCAGACCTACTTCCAACTCAACCGTTTCCCAGCGAATTCCCTGCTTACGCAACCGCTCGATCAGCTCAGGCGTGAAGTGCAGGCCGGCTGTAGGTGCTGCCGCTGAGCTTTCGCGACGAGAGTATACCGTTTGGTATAATTCCTCATCACCGGCGTAGTTCTTGATATAGGGTGGTAGCGGTGTGTGGCCTACGGCATGTAGAGCCTCGTCGAGGGAGGGTAGCGGTGTGGTGAGACGAGCTAAACGCTCACCCTTCTCGGCATCTTTGACCCAATCCACAATTTCGGCCGATAGCGCTATGTTTCCGGAGGCATCCGTGAAGTCCACCACGGCACCCGTTCCCGGCTTCAAGCGCTTGCCGGGGCGTACAAGCACTTCCCAAAGGGCACTTTTTTCTGTCTTTGCCTCACGGGTGGGTACCTCGCGCAACAAGAATACTTCGGCGGCACCTCCGGTGCCGCGCTTTGCGCCCAGCAGACGCGCTGGCATGACGCGCGTTTCGTTTGCCACGAGTAGGTCGCCGGGGCGTAAATAATCTGCGATGTCGCGAAATATGCGATCTTCAAGTGCGCCAGATACGCGATCCATTACCAGCAGACGGCATGCGTCGCGTTCAGCGGCAGGTTCTTGTGCGATGAGTTCGGACGGTAGATCATAGTTGAAATCAGAGGTTCTCATGAGTTTGTCCTTCGCGGCGAGACAAGATAGGGCTTGTTTAGAAATATTCATTATAGGCATTACAGGTGCTACACTATCTGTCGCTCCCTGCAAAGCAAAAAATGCGCTCGATTTACCAAATCAACAACAAAAAGGCGACCCGTTGCTAAGGTTTTGATAATAAGCTCAAAGCAGCGCAAAGCTCTGATCGAGCGTGCTCAAAATTTTTTGAGTAGAAAAATAGTTACGATTGCTTATCGCGCAGCGCTTTCAACACAGCGCGCTTCTTAGCCTGTTTTTCAGCGTAGGCTTGGCGCTCGGCTTTTTTCTGTGTACGGGCGGCCTCTTCCGCCTCTCGTTCGGCGGCATGCTCCTGAAGGCGAACGGTGCGTTCGGCCTCTCGCGTTCGCTTGCGTAATTCGCGTTCGGCTGCTGCCTCGCTATCCGAAAAGTGGCACCCGCAGTAGTTTTGGCGGTACATGCCAAGATTTCGACTGCGCCGTGTGGCCTCGTCGTACAAGGGGCGGTAATCTTTGAACAGCGCCGTTAGTCCAGCGGCTGTTGCGGCTCGTTCTAGCTCTTCACGAATGCTGTCGGTGAACTGATAAGGGCTTACCGATAACGTAGTTCCTATCGCATCGAAGCCTTGTTCTCTTGCTTGCTGCGCTGTGCGTTCGAAGCGCAGACGGTAGCATGCGCGGCAGCGGGCCTCGCGTAACTCTGGCTCTGTTGCCAGGCGCTCTACGTTTCCTCCAGCTGCATCTAGTGCAGCTTGGCCGATTCGTCCAGAAGATGTTTTCCAGCTTTCAGGATCGTAAGCGTCTTCGATGATGGGGATGCCTTCAGTTTTTGCCCACGAACGCAGGGTATCTAGTCGTTGCGCATATTCGGTTGCTGGAGTGATGTTTGAGTTTGAGAACATGATGGTAATATCATGCCCCTCTTCGCGTAGCGCACGTAACGGCTCGAGCGAGCAGGGTCCGCAACAGGCGTGCAGTAATAATTTCACAGCGGTTCCCCATTCCTTCCTTATTGTTCTAGCGGTTCGGTTGGCAATACCTGTTTTAGAACTCAATGCCGCGTCGTGCGGGGGTGCCGCTGGCGAAATAATGCTTCACTTCGCGCATTTCGGTTACGAGATCGGCCGCAGCCATAACTTCCTCACTGGCGTAACGGCCAGTGAGTATGAGTTCAACATTATTGGGGCGCATTTGCGCAAGATCGACCAAGCTGTTGGTATCGAGGTATCCCAGGTGGTCAGCTATGTTTATCTCGTCGAGCACGACGAGATCGTAGTTTCCACTTGTGAGAGCAGCGCGTGCCGCTTCAAATCCAGTTCGTGCAGCGTGTGCGTCGGCTTGCGTATTGGGTGCATTTAATTCGTTGCCGGTGCCGTATTGCTTGGCTACGATACGGTCGCCCATAAGTGCGAAAGCATCCAACTCGCCGGTGGGATTGTTCTTCATGAACTGTCCAAAATACACTCGTAACCCGGCACCGGCTGCACGTACGGCTAATCCGATGGCGGCAGTTGTTTTGCCTTTACCGTTGCCAGTGTATACCTGCGTTTTTCCTTGCTCCATAAAGCGAGCATCCTTTCCTTCTGCATAACTTGCCGTTTGAAATACCAGGTTGTGATGCGAATCAACCTTGTTTTCCGACAGAGAGGAATGCGTTTAATCTCCCAACTCGCGTTGCCAATCAAATCCAGACGGTGGTGCCAAGGGTAAGGAGGCTTCGTTGCTTTCGTCCCAAACGCCGTCCCATGCGCAAGCTTTCAGGTCGACGTTTTCGTTATCAACGAAAACAACGCCTTCTTTCTCCAGTATCTCGCGCTGTACCTCAGGGCCGCCAAATGCGTAGCCGCGACATAAGCTGCCATCTTTGAATACGACGCGATGACAGGGAACGTTGTTTGCCTCGGCTCCTGGGTTGGGATTGGCATGTAGGGAATATCCTACGTATCGAGCCGATCGCGGTGAGCCAATAAGGCGGGCTATTTGTCCATAGGTTGCCACTTTGCCGGTTGGAATGCGCCGAACCACAGCGAACACTTTGTTTGAAAACTCACCCAAGGTTGTTTGTTGTCCTTCCGCTCTTTAGCAGATGTTTTGCACTGCAAGGGTAGCGCATTAGATGCGCTGGCGCAAAGGGCCAGTTTGTGCTGGGCTATGGCATCGTACTGTCTGTTTGTGAGCTTTACCATATCCTCAGAATTTCTTAAGAGGTATGTGGTTTCGCCGCTGTCACCGCTATACGTTCTCTCGCCCTTTCCTTTTTCGCTCTTGGCCTTTACTCTTGAGTGAGGAGAAAAAGTAAAACGACGCGAAACGATTGATTGTCACTGACGAGGGAGATCAAGATGAAACCATGGCGCGGCCATCGGGGCGACGGTGTAGAAGACCCGGCATTCCTTGGTGATACCAATACGCTTCCTAGAATTGCGTCTTCTGCGGCGCTTGATACAACTGATGCTTCTTGGGCGAATGGTGTTGTTGACGCAGAGGCTTTGGCTGACATGCAGGCGTTTAACGATTTGAAGGCAAAGCACAAAAAGCAGAAACGACGTAAGATCGTTACGACGGTAGCGGTGATTGCGGGGCTCGTAGTGGTTGTGGGTGGTGCGGGCCTCTGGTATGCAGCAGATCAAGCGGCTCGCGCTCTCGAGGGGGCAGGAATGCAGACTGCCGTCGTGGAGCAAGGTACGTTTACTCAGACCGTTTCAGCATCGGGGAATCTTCAGCCGGTTGCCTCGGTTAGTGCGACACCTGAAGTGGACGGTATCGTAGGTGAAGTATTTGTTTCAGAAGGAGACACCGTAGCTGCGGGTCAGACATTGTTTACCGTGGTTAATGCCGAGCTGGATAAGGCCATTGCGCAGGCTGCCCAGGCCATCGAAGAAGCCAAGAACGGCGTCGCTCAGGCTCAAAATGCAGTTAATGATGCCTATCGCTCAAAGTCGGCGGGTCGGGAAGCTGCCGCTCAGGCTCAGGCGGCAGCCGATGCTGCTGCGACAGCTGCAAGCTCTGCTGCAGTAGCAGGAGGGGCTGGCACCAGCACCGGAGGATCGGGCTCGACTGCGATAGCTGCTCAGGGTTTTGATGAGGCGAGTGCCGATTCAGCCATTCGTCAGGCGGAGTTTGCCCTCAATGGTGCGAATTTAACTTTACAAAACGCACAAGCGACCCATGCTGAAGCTGTTGCTCGTGGCGAGAAGCGTGCGGTGAAATCTGCCATTGCAGGTAGTGTAGTGTCGGTTAATGTTGAGCCGGGAAAAGCGCTGGGGTCTACTTCGACATCGGGCGTTGTCTCGCCGATACAAATAGCAGATCTGTCGCAGATGACTGTGTCTATCGGTGTAAACGAGATTGATATTTTGAAGGTGGGGGCCGACCAGCACGCTACGGTTACCTTTACGGCTGCCCCAGGGTTAGAACTTCCGGCCAAAGTTGTGCGTATAGCTACTACGTCGACCTCTACAGCTAGTGGAGCGGGTTCTAGTATGTCTGGTGGCGCAGTAACTTATGCGGTGAAGCTGCTTATTGAGACTCCCGACCCGCGTTTAAAACCAGGTATGACAGCTAAAGCAACCATCGTTACGCAAACTATTGAGCGGGCCCTCATGGTGCCGATCTCGGCTGTGCAATCAGATGGTGTGGAAGGTAGTTCGGTCATGGTGCTTGTTGATCCTGAAACGCAAAAAGTGGAGACGCGTAAGGTTGAGGTAGTCGCCTCCGATGGGCTTATCACGGTGGTAAAGGGTGGCGTGAAGCCGGGTGAAACCGTGGTGGTTAGCGGCGGATCTTTGAATGGTACGAGCTCTGCTGACGCAATAGGCGATAAAGAAGACGCAGGTATGGAATCGACGGGTGCTGCAGCGGCCGGCTCCATCGTGGTTGGGTAGCGCTATGGCCACCGCCGTTGTTGAAGCAATCGACCTGCATCGCATTTATGAGAGTGCTTCTGGTTATACTCATGCGCTGCGTGGTGTGTCGCTTTCTGTTGATCAAGGTGAATTTCTGGCTATTATGGGGCCTTCTGGTTCTGGAAAATCTACGCTTATGAACCTGCTCGGTTGTCTCGATACGCCAACGCGGGGTCGCTATCTGTTAGAGGGCATCGATGTGGCTGCGTATCGCCCTGATGAATTAGCTGAGGTACGCGCCACGCGTTTGGGATTCGTGTTCCAGTCATTTAATTTGTTGCCGCGCGCTACCGTGTTGCGCAACGTGGTGCTTCCTCTTATCTATACAGCCTGCCCGCGTAAGGAGCGAGGAGAGCGAGCCCGTGCGGCGTTGCGTAGTGTATCCATAGACGAGCATCTGTTTGATCATCGCAGCAACGAGCTGTCTGGCGGTCAAATGCAGAGGGTGGCCATCGCGCGTGCTTTGGTAAACAACCCGGCGCTTATTTTGGCGGATGAGCCCACTGGCAATCTCGATACTGCTACGGGCGATATGGTGCTTGATACGTTCAAGCGCCTTCGCGACCAGGGAAAAACCATTGTGCTTATTACCCACGAACCTGAGGTGGCGGCTCATGCCGATCGTGTGATACATATTCGCGATGGTCGCCGCTTTGATAATGAGATCGAAAGCACGGGGTGTGTAACCAGCGCTCCTCGCGGGAGCGGCGGTACGCAGCTATGAGGTTCGGCGATCTGCTCTACGAAACGTGGCATGCGCTTTCAGCCAACAAAGGACGATCGGTTCTTACCATTCTTGGCATTGTGATAGGTATTGCTGCGGTTATTGCTATGACTTCACTTATCGGTGGTATTCAGAACATGCTTATTGGCGAAATGGGTCTTGCGCAGGCGCGCCAGATGTCAATCAGCGTAAACACAGCAGCACCTATCGGTTTCGATGACGTAGATCGTTTAGCGAAGTCCATGCCCGATTATGAGACGCTTACTGCCTCGGGCCAGACGTCAGCCGAGACAACGCTCGCTAATGGCACGAAGTCGCAGGCGCAAATTATGGCAGTGAAGCCCGACTTCTTTACGGCAAACGGATCAAAGATTGCTGAGGGACGTTTTTTTACATCAAATGAAGAAGCTTCGGGAGCACGGCTTGCGTTGGTTGATCAATCGTCGGTTAAAGATTTGTTTGGTGGTGCCAATGCCGAGGCTGTGGGTAAGACGCTGCATCTTGGAAACGACGATTTTACTGTCGTAGGTGTTATTCAAAGTTCATCGCTTATGTCCTACGGTATAACGGTATACGTGCCCTATACCACGGCCGAAACGCGTATCGGAAATGTGCATGTGTCGCAGATTATGGGGTTTGCGAAAGAGGGCGTAGATATGGATCGCCTCACCGAGACAACTAAGATTGCGGTTGCGTCCTACTTCAATGTGTCGCCGGAAGATGGCGTGTATGTGCTTGCTCTTGACTCCGTAATCAAACAGATGGAAACCATGATGTCGTCATTTTCTCTGCTTATGGGTGCTGTTGCCTCGATATCGCTGTTTGTAGGAGGCATCGGTATTATGAATATGATGCTTACCAACGTTACTGAACGTATTCGTGAGATCGGTTTGCGCAAGTCTCTTGGTGCGCGACGTCGCGACATTACCAAGCAGTTCTTGCTGGAATCCATCATGCTATGCGTGGCCGGGGGATTGCTGGGTATCGTATTCGGGTTTTTGGCCGCGTGGGGCCTTGGTGGGGTGATTGGAATGGTTCAGCCGGGAATGAGTGTTACACCGGCGTTGTCCATCCAGGTGGTGGCAGTGGCGGTGGGGGTTTGCGTGCTTATTGGCGTGGTGTTTGGCTACTATCCCGCACGACGTGCTGCAAAGCTTGATCCAGTGGAATCGCTTCGGTATCAGTAATATGAGTGAATCGCTATTTTGTTATCTTGCGAAATGGATATGATGCCGGAGATTGTAATTACTGATATTCCGCCCTGTTATGGTGCTCTTCCCAAGAGGGCCAACGCTTTCTCATTGGCCCTCTTGAGGTTTGACTCGTACGAAGATTATCCGAGCTTTGCAGCTAGTTTCGCTCCGCAAAGATAGCCCGACGTGATGGTGTTGGCCATCGCGTAACC
>JAEWYG010000156.1 GCA_023395755.1 Actinomycetes bacterium
GTGATTCGCTGTTCGCATTATCAAACGCAGCGCCGAAACGTTCTCCTGCAGCACCAAAACACACCGCAGCCTGCGCGTCAGCATGGGCTGCCGCGACGAGTGGCGTCAAGTCGGTACCTTTGTCGTCGCCACCCAACAGCACGATAACCCGCTTACCCGGAAAGGACGAGAGGGCCTTTAGTGTCGCATCGACATTGGTAGCCTTCGAATCGTTATAGCACAAGACTCCCCCGATGGTACCGCAGGGCTCAATGCGGTGCTCCAACGGCTCAAAGGTGCGTAGACCCTCCGCCACACACGCAACATCAGCATCAAGCGCCAACGCGGCAGTAGCCGCAGCAAGAGCATTGGCAATGTTGTGAGCACCCTCAATTTGCAGTTCATCCGAACGTACCAGAACGTGTTCGCACCCATCCAGTGCCACACGCATCAAACCATCCCATCCGAGGAACGCCGCATGGTCGCTACCACAGCGCATGCGCATGTCGTCGGCAATTCCCTCCGCCGTACCCAACGGTACGTACGCGAAGCCGCGTTCTTTCGACGAAAGCGCGTGAAGGTGACGCACCCGAGAGCGCACCACATCATTAGTGGCATCCAGCACTGCCGTAGCCCCCGGTACGGAAGACAAATTATCAAGCACTTTAAACTTTGCCGAGCAGTACGCTTCAAACGTGGTGTGCCAATGCAGATGATCGGGTGTAATATTGAGCAATACCGCTACATTCGGCGCAAACAGGGTGGTTGAAGCCAGCTGATAAGACGATACTTCCGCAACATAGGTATCAAGGTTGCCTGCCGCAACAGCCTCAATACAGGTATCCCCAATGTTGCCTACGGCAGAAGCGCTTCGCCCGCCCGCACGCAACACATGCGCAGCAAGCGAGGCTACCGTCGTCTTTCCGTTCGTGCCCGTGACAGCAACCCAGCGGCTATCGACATCACTCTCACGCCACGCAAACTCCACCTCGCTCACCAGCTGATCACAAATTTCGGACGCAGCAGCATATAGCGGCGAAAATGGTGGGATACCCGGACTGGGAATACAAAGGTCAAATCGACCTCCAACAACCTGCGCTGCTAGTTCGGTTACAGCCTGGTCACCAAACGACACGGAGACACCCCGCTCTGCAACCAATGCAGCAAACTCTTCAGATGACTCGGTTTGTTCCCCAGCTGCCACAGCAAGCGAACAAACGCGACCGCCCAGTCGTTCCAAACAATACTGGGTTACCGCACGACCGCTCTTGCCAAGTCCTAAAACGAGCACGCGCCCCAAATGTTCCGGCGCGTGCTTTTTTCCCGGTATCATAGCTTCATCCGACATACGCTACATCACCGCCATAAGCGTCTCGGCAAAGTAGATCGAAAACCCCGTCGCAGCCAACACGCCAGAAACAATCCAGAAGCGCACAACTACTTTCGTTTCACTCCACCCCTTTTTTTCAAAATGGTGATGCAGTGGCGCCATAAGGAAAAAACGTTTCTTCGTCTTTTTGTAATAAACCACCTGAATCATGACAGACAAAGCTTCAGCCACAAACAAGCCTCCGATAATCAACGAAACAAACTCGCTTTTCGTGAGAATAGCAAGACACCCCAACGCCATACCCAGGGCAAGCGAACCGGTATCACCCATGAAAATATCGGCCGGAAACGAGTTAAACCAAAGAAACCCAATACACGCACCCGCAATAGCGGCTGCAAAAATAGCCGGCTCAAGCATGTCGGAGCGATAGGCAATGGCCGCCATAACAATCATAACGATCATAACCGTGCCAGCCGCCAAGCCGTCTAAGCCATCAGTAAGATTAACGGCGTTACACATGCCCACCAGTAGGATATTCATGAAAATGAGATAAAGCCATGGTATGGCAATACCGTCACCAAGCGGGATAACCGTGGTAAGAATTCCAAAATCAAGCTGAACAATAAAAGGAATTTCAACCACGGGCGACACGCCCAACCAGTTTACCGCCACCAGAACAAACGCAGTGGCGATGGCGAACTGCCCAAAAAGCTTCGCCTTAGGAGTTAAACCAAGGGAGCGCTCTTTTACTACCTTGGAGGCATCATCAACAAGACCAAGCAAGCCCGTAAGCACCGTCGCTCCCAACAACACGAACGTTTCAGGCGACGGCATACCAACACACAGAGCTACAGCAACCACTGCCACGAGCATAACCACGCCACCCATAGTAGGCGTGCCCTGTTTAACCAGGTGGCTCTCGGGGCCATCGGCACGCACCTGCTGACCAATGTGGCTCGATTTCAAGAGCTTAATCCAGAGGGGAGTTAATACGATGGTAACGACGATAGCAGCCACGATGGCCAAAAACACAAGAAACGTCGGATATTGCGAGAATACAGCAAACATCAGTTAACCAGTCCTTCGACCACGCGCTCAAGGCCCATGAAGCGCGACGCTTTCACCAAGACAGCGTCTCCGGGCTCGACGCAGGTATCCAATTCTCCCAGCACGTCCGCAATAGTTGCGGCGCGCACGATACGACTCTCATCCATGCCGGCCGCGTGCGCGGCATCGGCAATGTGCGTAGCAAGATCGCCAACACATACCAAAAGATCCAGCGACAATGCGGCAGCCGCCTGTCCAACACCTTCATGACAAGCAGGCGCAAAATCACCCAATTCACCCATATCACCCAACACGGCAATATGACGACCAGGCACCTCAAGCGCGCGAAACGTACGCAATGAAGCGCGCATAGAATCGGGGTTGGCATTGTAGGCATCGTTTACTACCGTGAAACCACCACGAGCGTGCAACACTTCAAGCCGGCCCGCCTCAGGTAATGCTTTCGCAAGCGCGTCGGCAACCTCAGTGAGCGTCATACCAAATGCTCTCCCCACCGCCGCAGCAACACAGGCATTGGACACGTTATGCAAACCACGCAGGCTAAGCGTACAGGCCGCCTTCTCCTCAACCGGCACCTTTCCTGTTGCAACATCATCAAATCCGATGGCATGCAGTTCAAAATACGGATGCCCCTGCTCATTCATCTCAATCTGCTCGGCCCACACAGATCGGCGTACCCTTTGGCCCACAGACGGAGTATCACGACGAGACGACGCCTCGAGAGAACCGTCAAACAGCACCGTTTCTACACGCCGGGCATCCAAATGAGCATCATCACGCACGAAGTCTGCGTAATCGTCGGCAGCATTAACAAACGCGCAGCCTGTACCCTCGGGGAGCTCCCGAAAAAGCTCTGCCTTGGCCCGAGCAATGTTTTCGCGACTACCCAAAAGCTCAATGTGACTTTCGCCCACGTTTACCACAATGCCCCAGTCGGGACGGACGAACGAGCATAGGCTGGCTATCTGTCCTGCGCCACGCATGCCCATCTCCACAATCACCGCCTGCGTAGTAGGATCAGCAGACAAGAGTGTTTTAGGAACACCTAGTTCATTATTTTGATTGCCAGAAGTAGCCACAACCGTGTGCGTGCTTGCCAACACATCGCGCACCAGATTTTTTGTTGTGGTCTTGCCAGTGGAACCCGTCAGCGCAATAACCCGCCCTCGCAGGTGTCCGCGCCACTCACGGGCCAAGTCGGCCAATGCGCCAGCCGTATCGGGCACATCAATGAGAACGCAACCTAATTCGCGAGCCAAAAGGCAGGTAGCTTCATCTACGGGCTGCATAACAAGGGCACCCGAAGCGCCAGCACGTAGCGCCGCAGCCAGGAAGTCATGACCATCTACCCGCTCTCCTGGGAGGGCTATGTACAGATCGCCCGTCTTTACATCGCGTGAATCCCAGGTAACTCCAGTTAATAACGCTCGCGGATCAAGAGCTTCAACCACAAACGAGCCACCTGTGCAGGCTGCTATCTGTTTGGCATTCAGGCGCATAAGCTATTCCTGCGTTCCGCTGGCCGAACAAAACACGCGCTCCAGTTCTTCGGCCGCAACAATACGATCGTCAAACGAGCGCACCTCATCGCCAACAATCTGATAATCTTCATGTCCTTTACCAGCAATAAGCACCGAATCGCCCGCCTGAGCGCGCTCGATAGCTGCCGCTATAGCGGCACGACGGTCGGGCTCCACCTCAAAACGACCTTCTCCTGAACCCATGCCAGTCACAATATCGTCAATAATAGCCATCGGATCTTCGTGACGAGGATTATCTGAGGTAACAACGGCATAATCCGCGGCAAGCGCATTTCGTCCCATAATGGAGCGCTTGGCCGAATCGCGATCGCCACCACAACCAAACACACAGAAGGTGCGACCCGTTGTAAGTGTTTTAATGGAACCCAATGCTTTTTCGAGCGCATCTGGGGTGTGCGCATAATCCACAAATACCGAGACCCCGCCGTCACAAGCAGCTTTTACGCGCTCTAAACGGCCGGGTATCTGCGGCGCTTCTTCCAGTGCGTCAACAATAACCTCAGGCGAGAAACCAAGCTGTAAGCCAATACCAAACGCACACATAACATTTTCAACGTTGAACTTACCCACTAATGGGTAATCGAAACGATAGGTTGTACCACGCACAGCAAGCATCACCGAAGTATGCGTGGGAGCATACTCTACGCTTATGGGGTGTATTTGTGCGGCAGTATCAAACCCCGTAGTAATAATGTCATCCTCGTTCGTTGAACAGCGGCGCAGCAGCTCGCTTCCCCATTTGTCGTCGATGCAAATAACACGCCGAGCAGGATAGTCCTTCGAGAAGAGAAGAGCTTTCGCCTCAAAATAGGCCTCAAACGTATGATGATAATCGAGATGATCTTGGGTCAGATTCGAAAATGCGGTAACCGCGAACGTCGTATCCCAGGTGCGAGCCAGATCGAGAGCGTGCGAGCTTACCTCCATAGCCACCGTATCGCAGCGCTCGTCACGCATGCGTGCAAACATCTGCTGTAAATCCGGCGACTCTGGCGTCGTGTGCGCCGTTTTTTCCATCGCACCCCCAATACGCACACCTACCGTACCGATAACGCCCGTACGTTTTCCAGCTACCTGTGCGATATGCTCCACTAAATAGGTTGTGGTGGTTTTGCCGTTTGTACCCGTAATACCCACCAATTTGAATGCACGCGACGGATGATCGTAAAAATTGGCGGCAGCGGCGGCCATGGCCTTACGGGTATCCTTTACCACCACTTCGGTAACGTCGGTGGCGTCAGCTAGGTACACTTTACGTTCTACAACCAGCACTTTCGCGCCACGGTCGATAGCGTCTTGTGCAAACGAGTGACCGTCGGCTGTAAGGCCCACGATACAGAAGAACATATCTCCAGGCTGCACGCGATCGCTGCGGTAGGCAATGCCGCCCACTTTCTCTTCAGCGTTACCAATGATGGTGCAGTCGATGCCCGCGAACAGCTGGGTGCAGGTTTTCCCCATGGTGATCTATCCTCATTCCGGCAAAATATTGAAACGGTCGATGGCTGCTGACATTATATCCTTAAAAATAGGGGTGACCACACCGTCGGTCGGAACCTCGTTTGCACCCACAAAACAAACCAATTGGCTCGAGGAGCCCGCCAGGAAGCCCGTGAACGCCAGATTGTAAACACCCTTACGGTAACCACCATTAACTTCGTCGTATATTTCAGCCGTAGATGTCTTACCTGCCACGTTATAACCCTCAATGGCCGCCTTCTTGCCCGTTCCTTCGGTCACCACCGTTTGCAACATGCTGGTCATATCGGCCAGGGCGCGCTCATTGTCGATAACCTGCTCGGTTGCGTACTCCAACGTTTCGCCCGTTTGGGGCTTACTAATAAGGAAGTGCGGGGTACACTCCACACCACCGTTAGCCAGCGCACCATAAAAGCGCGTCATCTGCAGCGGCGTTACGGAAACACCCTGACCAAAACTTACGTTGTAACCAACAACCTTTGACCAATTCTTGAAAGCAGGAAGTGCGCCCAAGATATCGGTTCCTGCCTCGTTTTCACCGGGATAATCAACCCCTGTCTTCTCATGCAGGTTGTATCTTATTATGGCATCGTAGAGTTTGTCGAACCCCATATTTTCTGTCGAAAGAGATATGCCTACGTTGGAGGACTGGTCCAGTATCGTACGTAGCGAATATGTAGCGTCACCGCGCTCATGCGCGTCGGAGATAACGTAACCATCTGCCTCAATGGACGAAGGGCAGAATATCGTGGAATCCGGCGTCATGCTGCCCGACTCAAGTATAGCCATGGTTGAAACCGACTTAAAGATGGACCCTGGCTCAAACAGATCGGTTACACACTTGAGTTTCGTGGCACCTTCCTTCATTTCGGTGCGGTCGGCCGGGTTAAACAGAGGCAGCGATGCTGCTGCATAGATTTCGCCGGTCGCTCCATCCATAACCACCGCACTACCCCCTGCGGCGGTAAGGCCCTCCTCTTCAGCCATAAGGCGTTCTTCCACGCTTTGTTGCAGCTCGATGTCCAGAGAAATCATAATATCCTGACCCTCTACTGCTGGCGTTTGTTCGCGCACGCCGCCAGGAATTGGCATACCGTTTTGCCCACGCTCCGCCTCGTAGCGACCGGGGGTACCCGAAAGTATCTTATCGTAGTACAACTCCAGCCCCGTAATACCTGTGTAGTATTCGCGGCCCGTCGCTTCATCTTGAGCTATCTGACACACGCCAATAACCTGACCACCCGTTTGACCATTGGGATACTCACGGCGCGAATCGCTTAAGAAATAGATACCCTTCAACCCGAGCTCTTTTACTTGCTTTGCCTTGTCAACATCAGCTTTGCGCTGTATGAAGGCAAACGTCGAACTATTGGCCGAGAGCTTATTTGCATAGTCGGTTGCCTCGCCGCCAAGCACCTCCGCCAGCGCTGTCGCGGTAGAGCGAATGTCTTCAACCTCGGAGGGGTTTGCATAAATAGTAGTAGCATCGACACTCACAGCCAACACCGTGCCGTTGCGATCGTAAATAGTACCCCGACGAGGCTCAATATCGAAGCCTACGGTACGGGCCTCTTGTGCCTGCGCGGAATACGTAGGAGCAATAATAATTTGTAGGTATACCAGTCTTACGAAAAAAAGCGCCGCAATGATGGCAAATACCACAATGGGAACGAAAGCGCGACTCGAATCGGCCGCCTGAGCTATACCAGCCAAGCGCGAAGGTCGCGGAGAAGAACCATGTCTGGCGCTGCCCCGTGGCATACGCGTTTTATGGGACCTGCCCGACATACTGCTACCCCACGGTCGCGGCGATATGCGCGCTTTCGGATAGCGACAGGTTGCCAGCCGCATCAGTGGCCACTACATCGGTACCCAGATCGATAGTACCCACCGTTCCAGGAGCAGCCATTTTCAACTTAGTTGCTTCGTTCTTCACATTAGTAGGGTTTGAAAGCGCGCTCTGGCGTACTTCAAGGTTGTTACCAGCCGCACGGGCCTTGGTTATTTGAGACTCGAGCTGCTGAGTCTGAACAGACTGCGCTACGGTCGCAGAACCCACAGCGACACGCAGGCAACACAGCATTGCAGCTACCACCAGCACTATAGCAACGGCTTTCGCCAAAACAACGAGGTTTGAAGGTGCAGCTTGGGTACCCGTATGAGGTTTTTTGCCTGGTACTACGCGAACCCGCGGTCGCTCAGGTTGGACTGGTACACGCTCGGGAGAACCATAGGAATACGAATATGCTCGTGCTGCTTCTGCCATGACCAACCTCCTTTTCTTCGTTTTGTGGCTGTGTTTCGGTGGTCGTGGATATTTAATTGGTTAATTACGCATTCGGGACGAACCCGACATCATTTTTTTCTAAGCGCGCTTTTGTGCGACGCGTAGCTTGGCACTACGGGCGCGAGGATTGCGCTCTACCTCAACGGGTGCAGGCACAATAGGCTTGCGTGTGACAATGTCGACTATCGGCTGCTTATTGCACATACACACCGGCAAATCTGGTGGGCAGGTGCACCGGTTGGCAAACGTATTAAACGTATCCTTCACAATGCGATCTTCAAGCGAGTGGTAGCTTATAACCACCAGACGCCCGCCCGGATTGAGCCAGCGGATGGCGGCGTCAAGCCCACGACGCAACACATCCAGCTCCGAGTTGACCTCAATCCGAAGCGCCTGGAACGTACGCTTTCCCGGATGTCCTCCAGCACGTCGCGCAGAGGCCGGGATAGCAGCTTTAATGGTTTCAACCAGCTGCTCGCTTGTCTGGAAAGGTTCGCTCTCCCGCTGCCGCACAACAAACTCT
This sequence comes from Actinomycetes bacterium, assembly GCA_023395755.1. GTDB lineage: Bacteria > Actinomycetota > Coriobacteriia > Coriobacteriales > Eggerthellaceae > Gordonibacter. The sequence goes on from JAEWYG010000156.1 coordinate 8,208, forward strand.
GCGATGCGGCTAGCCCATTTCTCGTCCGAGTAGGCACGGATGATCCGAGTGAGATCTACTGCGTTGTAAGTGTTCAAGATCTCTGCTGCGGTTAGGGTTTGTTTCCCCGGATCCATCCGCATATCAAGGGGGCCATTCTCCTTAAAGGAGAAGCCACGAGACGGCGTATCTATCTGCACCGAAGAAACTCCTAGGTCGAAAAGGAACGCATCGACCCCAGGCACCTCAGCACTAACCAGAAGTTCGTCCATATTCCCAAAGTTACCGCGTAAAAGTTCTAGGTTAGGACGCTGGCTCTCTGGTAACGCTTCGAGGCGCGAGCGAGCGGCAGCAAGTGCCACTTCGTCCTGATCGATACCAATAAGCGTACCACCTTTACCTATAAGCTTGGCAGCTTCGAGAGAATGCCCTGCACCGCCGAGTGTTGCGTCCACGAACGTCTGCTGTGTTTGTAGTTTAGTTTGTTCGAGGCACTCGGCGAGCAAGACCGGTGTATGCCGATATTCGCTTATCATTTTGCTCACGTCTACGATCAGCCGAACAACAGGCGAAGATCAGTGTCATCGTCCTGCCACTCGTAACGCTTTGCATCCCATATCTCGAAGTAACCCGTGTTACCTACAACGGCAACATCCTTATCGATACCAACAACCTCACGTGCTTCTGCCGGCAGCATAATGCGGCCCGAAGCGTCAATCTCGACGTCCTTTGCGCGCGCCTTCAGCTTGCGGCGTAAACGCACATGCAAGTCGTCAGTCTCGTCGTATCCGCCGAACTTGTCCTTAAACACCTTCGCCACCCAGCTGTTAAAGCCAGCGGACTCGAAGACATAAAGGCACTCGTCTTTGGGGTTGAGGGTTACTACCAGATCGGTCGCAAGCACCTTACGGAACTTCGCAGGAAGCGAAACGCGACCTTTCGCATCGACCTTGAAGCGAAATTCACCGTTGAGATCAACGACATGTGTCGTTTCGGTGCCTTCCGTCCTGTCGACGAGGTCAGCCATGCCACCCTTCCGTTTGTTGTTTCCGCTGCGCTTCCGATGCATTGCATTCTATCCCACAATCCCCCACTTCGCAACATTTTTACGCCCTTTTACCCCCATTTAGCCACTTTGAAACCCACCCGTTGAACTCGAATAACCCCTTTTTGCTTCTTTTACTCAAAATGAGGTGCCATATGTGGATAAATGAACAATGAAGGCCACAACATATGGACACCTTCATCCTCGCAAACCAAAAAACGAAGATTCCGTGTCGCTCTGCCCCACTCTGCCCCACCGTATTCAATTCCTCAAACTTCACCGCCCGCTCCACCCTCGTCCAACCATTTTGTAATTTGTATTCGATTGAAGCAAAACAAGAACAAATGTTTCACGTGAAACATCTACTAGAAGCATCCCGCACATCAATCG
>JAEWYG010000162.1 GCA_023395755.1 Actinomycetes bacterium
CCCCCCCCCCCACAACACCCTAGCTGCGCCTTCGCGCTGCACGTGCGGGTATACCAAGTTCATCGCGGTACTTATTCACCGTTCTTCGGGAAACCGAAACCCCATCACGCTCCAAAGCTTCCGACAAAGCTTGATCGCTAAACGGATTCGATGAGTCTTCCTTTGAGATAAGCTCACTCAGACGCTTCTTGATACTTATAGAAGATACTACGCGGTCTGAAGATTGGCAGGTGGATGAATGAAAGAAGAACTTTAGCTCAAATACACCGCGTGGTGTCTGCATGTAGTTGCCGTTGACAATGCGGCTTACCGTTGACTCGGACACCGCACAGGCTTCGGCCACCCGGGCCATGGTAAGCGGACGCAGACAATCGTAGCCCTTATCGAAAAATTCGATCTGCATTTCTACGAGATAACAGGCAACCTTATAGAGCGTCGCATGCCTAAAATTAATATTACTAATAAGGCTTTCAGCCTCTTTGAGCTTCTCTCTCAAATATGCTTCAGTCTCCTGCTCCTTCACCTTCGAAGCCAACGCCCGGTAGGTGGGGTTTATTTTCAAGTGCGGTAAATAAAAATCTTGGAGACCCACCTCATAGTCTCCTTTTCCGCACGATGTCACCACCACCTCGGGCCAAATAGGACGTGAAGGGCGGCCAAACTGACTGGCCGGACGAGGATTGCAGGTACGAATGACATCGAGCGCCTCGTTTAGTTGAGTAAGCGTAAGCCCCATATCATGCGCAATGGAAGCAGGAGTACGTGTCTCGAATTCCGAAAGATGACCTTTGACCAAACGCTCAATTGTCGTCGTAAGTTGACCTTTCTTTTCCAGCTGCAAAGCAAGACATTCAGCAAGATTTCTGGCACCCACCCCCGTGGGTTCAAATTGTTGAACGAGGCCAAGGGCATTCGTCACCTCTTGCTCGAAAACTCCCAATGCATCGGCAACTTGACCGACAGAAATTCTGAGGTAGCCATTTGCATCGATATTGCCAATAAGGTATTCGCCTATAGCCCTCGTGCGCGGACAATCCGACTGCATACGTAGCTGCTCAAGCAGAAATGCGTCAAGCGTGTCGCCCTCAGTTAAAAATCGATCGAACGAGAATGAACGCTGAGAGAGATCGCCGCGTTCGCCGTCAAAATTCTCTGGACTACCGTGTCCCCTCTTTTCGAAGAGCGCATCAGCGCTTACCTCGCGCGCATACCGGTCGGGCGCAATGGGGTGTCGGGGCTCAACCCAATCGTCATCATCAAAAAAGGGGTTCTCCTCAACGCATTTGTTTGCGTACTCACTCAGTTCGGTAGCCGACATGCGCAAGATAGAAATACCTTGTTTTAACTCAGTGGTAAGATGAAGATGCTGTTGAACGGATAAGTCGGGCCTTTGATCGAAGTTCATGCAGCCACCCCACTTACCTCGTTTAAGCGCATTGCTGGCACCGCCTTCGCACGCCGGCTACAATTCGCACAAGAAGGCCCAAAAACTATCAAGCCCGATGAAAAAATTGCAGCTGTATACCCGTCGATGTGACGCTTCAGTGAAAAATTTTGCTGCACGACAGCCTCTTCCCCCAAAGGACCCTCGAAGACGCGGCCAGTAAAAACTCAAAGCCCGCGCGTCAATGTCGCCTATAGTACCACGAGCACGCAAGAGAAAAAGCGTTATCATAGAGCGATATTAACGACGACCAAAAAAGGTACGAAGCCCTAGGAGGCAACAATGAACCAAGGGGAGCACACGTTCACATTCATGGGAACAGCAGCAGGGTGCGGCGTACCAGCGTTTTTTTGTGATTGTTCTGCCTGCAACGAAGCGCGGCTTAATCCACGAGCACGACGTGGCGACTGCGGTGTCATGATACAAGGTCAGCGTACGGTACTTATAGATACCCCACCCGATTTACGCCATCAGCTCTTGCGTGAAAATGTGCGTAACATCGACGAACTGCTTTACACCCATGCTCATTTCGATCACTTAGGTGGATTAGGCGAACTCGAATACCTCGTACAGCTGGTTCGCAAAACGCCTCTTCCCACCTACGGCAGCGTCGAAGCACTGGAAGGTGTCTGCACCGAGTTCCACTACATGACCTACTGCCTCGATCAGCACGAATTGTCACCATTTGACGAGGTAGAACTTGATGACGTACGCTACACCGCACTGCCAGTAACGCATGCACCCGGAACGTACGGGTACCTCATTGAAACAGCAGACACGCGCCTGTTCTACGCCTCAGACACCGGCAAACTGCCCGACGAAACAGCAGAACGCGTGCGCGGTGTTGATATTATGGCCATGGATGCCACGTTCTGGAAGCGAAACTGGTCCCCCGCTGCGCACCATAATGTACAAGAATGCATCGAGGAAGGACTCGAACTAAACGTAGGCACGTTATACTTAACTCATCTGGCCATGCACTACGACGAACCCGTAACGCTTGTAGAGCTAGAAGCATACCTCGGGCAATACAACGGACGGGTAAAGCCGGCTTCCGATGGGCTAACCCTTACCTTCTAATACTCTCTGATCATGCCTTTTAGCGATCCGACAAACTCATAAAACTGGAATGCGTAGACCTACGCAGTCGAGCCACCTCAACTACTCCCCGCGCCCGCGCAACAAGCATAACAGTGGTTGCCAAAGGCAATGTCGCGCTGCAGGCTCAGGGTAGGGTCGCTAGCGTAGTCGGCAATAGTCAGGCCAGCTTTACTGGGTAGACCTGCCGCCTGGTTAAAATCACAGTCATACACTGCACCATCCCAGCCTACCGATAACTGATTGCGGCACATCATGCCGGACACGGTCTCGGGGTTAAACGCTTCCACCAACTTACCCATATAACGTTCGAGGTTGCCCGTTTTATGCAATAGGTTGCCAAAACGACCGAGCGGGTTATTTGCAATAACGAACAGGTTATCGAATACAATATCAAAATCAGCGGCCAATTTCTGACGATATTCTTTCTCTAGTGCTTCTTGCTCGGGTGGTAGAAACGCGCCACTTGGATTAAATACCAGATTCAGCGTGAGAGGGCCCCCCTTGCCATAGCCCAAGGCATTCATTTTCCGCAGCATACGTATGGTGGCGTCGAACACCTCGGTACCGCGCTGCTTCTCTACCGGTTTTGCTGTGTAATGAGGCAGCGAAGCTACCACCGTCACTCCCCGATCTGCGAGCATCTCGGGTAAATGAGCATAAGGTTGCTCCAGCATAATCACGAGATTTGAACGCACGATAGTGTCGATGCCACACTCGGCTGCAGAGCAAACAACCCATTCGAAATGCGGATTCATTTCAGGAGCGCCGCCGGTAAGGTCAAGCGTTTTAAAACCGCGATCAACACACACCTCGAGACAGAATTCAAGTGTCTCGCGTGACATAACCTCAGTTCGATGGGGACCCGCCTCCATGTGACAATGACGACACGCAAGGTTGCATAAACTACCGACGTTCACTTGCAACACCTCAAGTTGTTTGAACGTACGACGCGTCGTCTCGTCCGTGCGCCCAAAAAAGGGCGGAAACGAATCCATAACCGCCTGAGCTGCTTCGTCGGTAATGGCCATAGGGCTACATTTCCAGTTGTTTGACAACGTTTTTCATCTGCACGCCATGCACAAGGGCAGCTCCACCGCGAATGGCGTTGGCCACATGGATGGCTTCGGTCATTTGTTCTTCGGTAACTCCCTTTTCCAAACACGCCTGAGTGTAGGAATCAATGCAATACGGACACTGCACAGCCGCGGCAACCGACAAAGCAATAAGCGCTTTTTCACGCGCCGTCAGCGCACCCTCGGCAAACACCTTGCCATAATAGGCCATATAAAGATCCCAAAGTTCAGGAGCCTCTTCGCCCATTGTGGAGAATTTTCCCAGATCATCAGGATTATAATAGGTTTCCATATGCGCTTACCTTCCTATCTTTCTCTCCTATTGCTAGATTATGTCTTATAATAGATTAGCACCATTAAATACCGTTGACTAGAGGCAATCTCCAACAGCAAGTCCTCCAACAATAACCTCTAATCTGATGAAGACTTTCTGATTACCCAAAAGTGACGCACGGACTCTAACAGCTGTTGCCTTATACTTAATTCATCCGATGGTTTTCGGATTTGCACGTGCTTCGGCGCGGCCTCGTTTTTCATCAACGACAACAAAGATAACCACGCCCCTCCCGAGGCGTCGGACTACGTGTTGCCCCCTGCTGCGATGGGTTTCAAACCTTTTCGCACCTGCATCTATGAGAAGACTTTGTCTTTGGTATAGCGCAGGGAGAAACGATCGATAACTTCATACGTCCTCAACCGAAAGGCCCTTATGCCTCAACCTGCGTCATTGCCCAACAATGCCTATTTGCGCGCCCTCTATGGAACCGTACCTATTCCTGCTGCAGGGCGGGAGAAGCTAGCTTTCCAAACACTCATGGTACTTTGCATGGTTGTTTGCATGGTTACGCTTAACTGGCTTCTGCATACCCCCGATCTCTCACCAAACGGCTTTTCGCAAGCTCTTTACGAGTATCCTCTTACCTTCGTTATCGCTTTTGTTGTGCGCACGCTCATTGCCAATCCTTTGGTAGAACGTATCGTACATGCGGTTATCCCCGCTACCCTTGCGGGCCTTAAACGCACTGCGGCTTTAACACTTATCAATGTGGGCATCATGGTTACCATCATGACGTTTTTTGGGGTAATTATTTCAAATGGCCCTGCACAATTTAGCTGGCTTGGCTACGCTCAAAGCCTCCCTTTCTCCTTTGCGATGGCCTTTAGCTTAAACTTCCTCATTGTAGGTCCCGCCGTAAAACTAGCCTTCGCGCACATCATCAAACCGAAGCTAACGCTCCTTCTCCAAGCAGCACGTAAACTTCGTACAACCATGCAATCATTCACACACACCGGTGCCGACAAAGACGAATAGCACACCCCTTCATCACGTTTCATCCCCCTGCATGAGAAAAATCAACTCGACCCTCGTACGGAGGGGCCGATGCGACCACGAATACGCTCGATACAATAACGACGTCTCGCGCTTTCGCGCTCGTAACGTAAGAAGGGGATGTATTGATGAAAGCCTACAAGACCGTGCTATACAGCTTTTTAATAGGTGGAGTATTGGCGTTAATTGCCCAAGCCTTGGTAACGGTATGGACTCAACTATTTACCGGCACACCTATGCAATTCTTCATTGGTGGGGCCACATTAGTAAGCATGGGTATTATTGGATGCATACTGGGCGGATTTGCCGTCTATCAGATGGTCGAGAAGTGGGGCATGTTCGGCGCACTGCTACCCTTTTCTGGCTTTGCTATGGCGGTAGGTATGAAGATGGTGGGTCCTTGGACAAAGCAACACGCCAACTTCGGCAAGGCAGTCTGGCAGGGACTGTGGCTCGTTATTTGGTTTAACGCTGTGGCCGCAGGTTTGTGTATATTGTTTGGCTTCGTTTGTGGATCGCTGGGCATACAGCCAGCGATAACCATTGAGAAAAATACGACAGCGCTGGTATTCCCTCTCGCATTTTTGATAGGCGGATTGCTGTGCGCCCTCTTCCAAATCGTGTATTTAATCGTAAAAAGCATTACTCCTAAGTGTCAGCCGGTTTGGATACTGCTTAGTGCATGGTTCTGTGGTGCCCTTTTGGCACCCTTGGGCGTTTCAGGAGTGTTGGCGAACTTTGCCGGACAGGGCTTCAGTGTGATGATTCCGGTAGGCGGCTACAACATGTACAACGTAGGCATGCAATTCGCTCTGGGCGAGTCCGTCGAGGCGCTTGTACACATGGGGTCATTCTTTTTAGCAGTAGCCGGGCTCTTCTTTACCGGGCTTGCCACCTTTCTTATTTACCGCGCTAAATTCGGACGTATGTCCATTGGTGAGGTCCATCGCGCCAAAGCACAGCACCTCATTGATGAACTTGACGAGATTTCTGAGGTTGTAAAAAACAACATTCCCGTCTCGAACGACCCCGAAGTAAGCGCATTGGCAGCCGCCGAAAGGGCAATTGATCGATCGATCGGCTAATATCTTTTTGTCAGCATAGAAACAGGCTGACGCGGGGTAGGCTGGCGAAGCAAAAGGAAAGGTGGCTCAGGATGGCCAAGGGAAAAGCAGGACACACACAGAAAGCCCTTGCGGAGATAGAGCGCCTTCGGGCGAGCCGACGCAAGGACCTCATCAAGATGCTGGCTGCCATAGCAGCAATGATGCTCGTTATCTCAGGCAAGACCGCCCTCGAGCTGAACGGCACGCTTGAAACGGGTAATATGGCTGTCGGCGGTGCCCTCTTGCTAACCGCCTTTGTGCTTGCCATATTCGCCGGCAGCGCCGGCCTTAGCTTCGCCAAAAGCGGACGCAGTATCAAACAGGCCCAACAGCGCGTCGGACGATAGGGCACACAGGCGCAAGAAACTCGCTCCGGCAGCATGAGACTCGGGGCAGCATGAGACTCGACGGACTTTGGTCGAAAGAGCCATGCATCACGCATCAAGCGGCAGGTGCATTATTCTTCCAAGAAAACGCACCTGCCAACGCTACCTGAGCGAACGAGCCATAACAATGCCGTCGTCCGGCGGATCGTCGTAATAGCCGGAACGTACGCAAGCCTCTTCGAAACCGAGGTGGGCATAAAACGCGCGCGCGTTTTCATTGGAGGCGCGCACCTCAAGCAGCAACATCGAACATCCGACCCGTCGGGCATCCCGCGCAGTCCGCTCAACCAACGCACGACCCACGCCTACGCCGCGCGACAAGGAATCCACAGCCACTCGCACAATAACGGCACCTTCGGGCGTATCCCACCACCCAATATAGCCCGCCACCTGCCCGTCGCACAGGGCTGTCGAATAATGCGCCTGTGGGTTATGACGCACATCCAGTGCAAATGCGAGCGGCGTCCATGGATCGCGAAACGAGGCAATCTCAATTCCCATAACCGCGCCGAGGTCTGCTTCCGCCAGCGGCCGCAACACGATAGGCGCACGCGCGCCGCCTTCCGCATGCACCGGCAACCCCTCGTTAGCAGCAACGCCGGACTCTCCCAACAGGTCCCGACCGGCTGCTGTTTCGCAGAAACCACCCTTCCCCGCCTCTCCCGCGCCTCCGAACACCGGACCTTCGTAGCTCCATGGCAACACACCTTCAGGAAGTTTCTGCGCAATGGCCACGAACGACTGATTGCAGAAGTAATAGTCCTCCTGCTCAAACAGCGCCTCCCACGCCTCAACCAGGCATCGCATCTCATCCGCCACAACCCGATCAACGCAGGTCGGTACGTTACGCCGAAAGTACACACAGCGCTCAAACAAAGCCCACCTTTCTTGCCGATCCTTCCCTACCGTGTCCGTCGAGAACAAACGCACCGCCACGTTGTCGAATCCGGCAGACTTCATAAGCGAGTAGCATTTCTGTCCCTGATAGCGATCGGTACACACCGTATGTGGCGTGCAGGGCAGTATGAAGCGCTCGTAGAGCGAGAACAAGCGACGCATCACCTCATCGGGGTCGGGGTAGGACAGCTTTAGCGCATCGTCGACCGTCTTCACTATCACAAAACCACCCGGGGCAAGCAGACGAAACACCCGTTGCAGCGCAGCCTGAGGATCGGGAAGGTGTTGCAGGGTGTGTGAAAAATACACCAGATCGAAGCATGCCTCGGCATCCAGGTCAAAGTCGTCGAGCGTCGTGCATAAGAACGAGAACCGTTCGTCGTCCGTTGCAGCCCGAGCCCGAGCGATGGCATCAGGCAGAGGATCGATGCCCACCACACACTCCACGCCAGCATAAGGCGCGAACTTCAGCCGCGTGTTGAACCCGTCGAAACACCCCACGTCCAGCACGCGCACTCCCGAGCGACCCGCTAGACCCACCGCCTCGAACGCCGCATAGTCCTCAGGAGCCGTGCAAAGTGCCTGTTTGGCAATCTGTTCCCTACCCCACGACATGGAGGCCCTCCTTACCCTGGCCTATCTGGTCGCCATCGGTCGCCAGAGAGCTTGAAGCAACGCCCGTCACACAACGAATCTGCAGCCGCGCATTTGCCGGCTTACACAGCGCGCCGCAGAGCAGTGACAACAGTGCAAAAACCGGTACGATTATAAAGAATGTCTCATAGGTACCCGTCCACTCAAACAGTGCGGCAGCGGCGAGAGGGAACACCAGATTGAACGGTGCCAGTACCACCGCACTTATGCCCGTATTCATGGCCAGGTCGTGCTGACCGAACGTCGTGCGCATATAGGAGGTGTTGATGGCGGCATACATGCCATACAGCAAGCCATCCATCAGTAGGAACGGAGCAAACAGCCAAGGGGAGGCAACCTGATACGCTACTGCCATGCCCACCGACACCGCCAGCGCCAACGCCGGCAGCAGTACCAGCGTGCGATTCTGCCCGATGCGATCATACAGGATGCCACCCAGCGGCCGACCGAATCCATTGCCCAGGCCCAACGCTCCCACTGCCACCGTGGCGAACACAACAGACGATCCGATGCCTGTCATCATGACGGAGGCCTCTGCTATAACGGCCCCGCCCGCCCCCATAACCACACTGCGCCACAGGCAGAACAACCAAAACGACGGCTCGCGCACGGTCTTGGATCCCGGCAGACTCACACCCACGTTGTCGCACTTCGGCTTCAAGGCGGCAATTTTTGGTGGAGGCTTTCGTATAAAACCGACAGCTGTTAACGCCTCGACCAATGCCAGCGCAGCAATGACCACGAACGCAAGCCGCCAGCCAAGCGCCGAGTAAATCAGGGCCGAGGCCAACGACCCAAGCACCAAGGCACCCATACCGAACCCCATAACCAGCATGCCGCTGGCAAAGCCCACCTTGTCGCCGAACCAAGCCAACGTGTTGGTGGTCCATATGGTATAGCTCATACCCGATCCGAAGCCGCAAAACACGCCGTAGAACACGTACAGCTGCCAGAGCTCGGTGATAAGTTGACACAAGAGCAGCCCTGTCACGATAAGCACCGTCGACCCCACGAAGCACACGCGCAGCGAGAACCGCTTCGACAACGGTCCTATGGCCAACATGCCCAGCGAAAGACCAATCATAGCTACAGAGAACACCAGCGACGTCTGGCTGCGCGTCCAGCCAAACTCGGCCTCCAAAGGAGGTATGAAGATAGACCATGCGTAGATGGTGCCGAACATAAGCATCGTAAGAATGCCGCATATTAAAATGGCATAACGGTTTTTATACAAGTCGGCCACAAGCCCTCGCCCCTCATCGTTCTTCTTCGAAGACGGCGTTGTGCGCACACGCCCGCCGTCGCAGGCAGCCTTGTCATGCTGATTAAGCCTACTACCCACATGAGCGCACTACCTACCATAAGGAGTATGAAAACAGGGGCATCTAGTACGCACGACTATACGTGGCTCCCGCATACATGACACAATAGAAACCAGACTGCGCCACACACCTGCGCGGATCACGAACGTGCGCGAGAAACAGAATAGCCACCATCGTGGTTGTTTATTAGTTTAAGAAATTCAGGGGGAAGGGTATCAACATGACAAAGAAACACCGCGGTAAAAAAATCAGGCGCACGAGGATATTCAGCGACTCAAGGCAAGCCGTCGCAAAGACATCGTCAAATGCGCTGCAGCCTTTACCGCCATTATCATACTGCTTGGGGGAAAGTTACTTTTGGAATTGAACGATATTATTCAACCAAGGGATTTAGCAGCCGGAGCGGTACAGATGTTTGGTGCCATAGGTTTAGCTATCGTGGGAGGCACCGCAAGCATGGATTATGTAAAATGCGGGCACGCCATAGCAGATATACAAGCTCGCACAGGCCTCACCAAACAAGACATCATCGACTACGAGCGGCAACTATCTTAGGTCAATCTACCGTCTTGGACACAAGCATCCTCTAATCATAAGCAAAACTCACCTCGAGCGTTAGCAGAAAACACGACCGAGCCTAATGCCCGATCACACCGTTCCCCGTGAGTTCAGTAGCCAAAACAAAGAGTACCAAAAGCAACCCCAACAATATCCATCCCAAATACTTGGCGACCTTAGTAGAAAACGGGCCAATACGGTCGCTACGTGGATCATCGTCCACATGATAAGCAATCGCACGGGCTTCCTTGGTAAAACGTACGTGACATTTCGTACAATGATCCTGCGATGCTGATGTTCTCCCACAGAACGGACAGATAATAGCATTCACAACAGAAGCCTCCCTTACCTTGTATGCAAACGAAAAGGGCAAAGGGTACCTCCAGCACCCTGCGCTAGAACCACCCCCCCCCCCATACCTTGAGCCAAAATACCTTGGCTTGACTTTTGCCTCTTCCCCAGCAAACCTTCACTTCTCGTCTTATGCTCTTACCTCAGCAGCCTCATCCGCAATATCGTCGATATTCATACCCTTGGCACCCTTTGGTAGAAGGAAACCCGCAAAGAAGCCGAAGGCCATCGGGGCAGCAAGTAGCATAATGAGCGGAGAAAACGCCCAACCGGCAGCCTTCAAACCGCCCAAAACAATTGGAGACAGAATACCAGCCGACTTGCCTAAAGCTACAATGGTAGCCACACCCGAATTGCGGAACTCAGTAGGATACGACTCGGACATCATCGGCTGAGCAGCAGTAATGGCATAGTTTAGAGCAAAACCCATAAACACGAACGCGATCAAATACGGCCAAAAGCTGGTTTCAGCGGGAAGCTTGACCACCTGAGATACAACTAGGCAGGCGACTACTGATAGCGCATAACCGAAGATAAGGTTACGTTTGCGACCCATCGCCTCGGATACAAAGCCCGTGGTGCAGTTCGCTACAACGGACGCTGCATTCTGAGCCATTGCTAGCATATAGGATGCAGTAACAGCACCGCCGGTCGCCTCAAGCATAAGGGCCGGGAGCCACGCATTCACACCGTAAATACTGAAGTTGCCAGCAAAGTAAATAATTACCAAAGCCAGCGTGGTCTTTAAGTACTTACCCTTCCATACCTCGGCAGGACTCGACTTACCCGCCACAGGCGGCACGAGGATATTCTTAGCGGCCAGTTCAAAAGGGATTTCTTTACCTGCGCGTTTCTCAATGACGCGAAGTGTTTTCACCGCAACGTCTATCTTTCCATGAACAGCAGCCCAGTGGGCCGATTCTGGCGTGAACTTACCAAAAATGAATGCATAAATTACTGGCAGTGCTCCGATGGCGTAACACCAGTGCCACGTAGTAATCTGCACCACAATCGTTCCTACCAGCGCGGCCATAACCCAACCCACAATCATCCACGCCATGCCAAACGTAATGAAGAGAGAGCGCTGTCTCGTAGGAGTAAACTCTGTGAACAGCGTAGTGACAACAGGTGTGCACACCCCCAGAAACAGACCAGCTAACACACGGAACACCGCGAAGATCTCGTAGCTAGGTGCAAATATGCACGGAATAGTAAGCAAACCGTACATAAATGTGCCAATAGTGAGTATCTTTTTACGGCCAAACCTATCTGACAGCGGACCAGCAGCAAACGAACCCACGACGATGCCGATAGTCGACCAAGACGACAAGGCACCCTTAAGGGCATCGTTGCCCGCAGGCCCAAAAAACTCCTGCATGATTTGTGTGTTGGTATAGGAAATAATCATATAGTCGTAACCATCGAACATCATCGCAATACCAACGAGAAAGAAAATTGAGATGGTGAACTTACTGACTCCCAGTGAGTCGATAGCTTGAGAAATGGTAAATTTCCCAGATTTTTTAGCAGCTTCACTCATAGATCCGCTCCTTGCAAACGGCGTGACCCCTCTTCTCGAAGAAAGGCCCCTCTAGGATAAGTGCCTTGCCTCACCAGGCGAAACCAGAGGGAAGCCTCCGCCGACAAGAGACATGAGACCTCCTCGCAATGAATCAATCCTTAAGAAGACGATCTGAATCGTCAATGGATATGAACATAACTCCAGTATCGCCTTGTCTACCACCTTGGCGACGCTACACTTCTTGCAAATATCGGCATCGACGGCATTGGACGCATTACACGACAGAAACTTCCACAGAATCTTCCCCAATGGAGGCTGATGAAATCCGCCTTTCTCCTGACGAACCATAGCTCTATCTCCTTCAACTCTGTTTTCAGTCACCTTTTCAACTAATTGAGCGATCGTGCCGCAATGCATAATACCAAGCGCCTTATCTAGCAGAAAACACCTTCACATTTGACCTTATAAATGAATATTCACTACTTAGCAGTTACCAGCAATTCTTCGTTTTCCACTTCATTAGGAAAGCGTTCCGCCACAGGAACGGGCTTACCAACAAAGAACGGGAAAATAATACCCACCGCAGAGACTACGGCAGCCACCAAGAAGGCATTAAAGTAAGTCCCGGACGCAACAAAAATCGCAGCAGCGACCATGGGTCCAAGGATGCCCGCAGGTAAGTCGTCAGAGGCAATGAGACCAAAGTTTGCAGTAACGTACTTATTACCGAAATAGGTTCGCATCGAGGCGCTTTTTAAACTAATAGAACCACCGTAAGAGAGACCCATGATAATAGCGCCAATGATAATTCCTGCTACAGGATCTATCATGCGAGGCAGAAAGGCAATAGCGAGCATACCGACAACCATAATTGCATTGTCGATAATAAACGCAAGTTTACGCCCTATTAAGTCACCAATTGCACCAAATAGCGGTCGCCCAAAGCCATTGCAAAGCCCAAATATACCCACAACAAGAGCAGCCAGCTCAATAGGCATCCCGCTCTGAATCCCATAAGGAGCGATGAGTGATATAATCATGAATCCTGCAAAATGATTGCAAAAGTCCCACAAATAGATCATCCAAAATTGACGAGTGCGCAACGTCTGAGTAGGCTTATAGCCCGTGGAAATATCGGATGACTCATTCTCGCTCGGTACATAGCCTTCAGGAACATAACCAAGCGGTGGGATTTTAAACGAAAGAGAGACGCACGTCACCATGATAAAACACACTACCGCTAGAACCCTCATAGCAGTAACGTAGCCATAGCTTGAGATCAAAAACGTGGTTAGTTGACCGAGCACAAGCGAAGCCAATCCGAAACCAAGCACGATAATACCAGTTGCCAAACCCGCTTTATCAGGAAACCATTTGGGAGCTGCCGAAATGACGCAGTTGTTGGCGACACCCAACGTATAACCACAAAAACCACCGTACCAAAAATACAACCAAGCGAGATCAGTGGTAAACGACGTCATAAAAAACCCAACCGCCAGCAAAAAACTAAACAGAGTAATGGTTCGAGCTTGGTTCTTAATAATAGTTGATGCCCATAGACCACCCGTCAGCTGGCCAAGGGCAAACGTCACCATCATAATCGAATAAGTAATGGTAGTTTGAGCACGATCCCACCCAAAAGCTTGCTCCAAAGGAGCAACAAAAATGGACCATGCATAGAGAATGCCTAAAAACATGGTCATGATAAAACCTTTGATTAGGTATCCCCACCTATTCCCCAACTTTTGAATCCCTTGTTCTTTAGTCATCCCGATTCCTCGCCTATTCTTTCTGCCACTTCTTACGCTGTGGCCGCGTTCTTTGCTCTTACTAGCGAATAAAGGATAAAAAACGTGCAAAACAAAAGCACACTACACTCCCTAGTAAAACCAGACAACGAGTGAATAGTCCGTATCGTCTCCCCCCGTCCTCGCCATCGAAAATCAACCTAGACGAACGACGATAATGAAATTCCTTCGGTGCTTACCATTCGAAGCGTTAAATACTACTACCAATGTTCAATATTGCCGTTCGTCACCAAAGAAAGTGCCCCACAAGCCAAAGCAGCCTTCAACTCATGGGGCACCTTGGAGAACCGATCACTACCCAAGAATGTAAACCTTAGTCCTTCAGATGACGCTCTGAATCGTCAATGGGTTTGAACGTAGCGCCGGCGATAGCTTCGTCGACAACCTTTGCCGCACCGCACTTCTTACACACCTCAGCATCAGCGGCGTTGAACGTGTTGCACTCGCCGCACTTCCACAGAATCTTCCCCAACGGAGGCGGACGAAATCCGCCTTTCTCCTGACGAGCCATAGCTCTACCTCCTTCAAGTCCGTTTTACTTCGTGAAAAGCACCATGTTGGGCTTTTCCGCCGCTTTTTCGGCCAACTCGGCGATCGTACCGTAGTACATTATGCCGGACTGGCAGTGATGCACACAGCTGGGAAGGCGTCCCTCAGCCGTACGCTCGGCGCACAAATCGCACAGAGCCGTCGGCAGGGGCAGATAGGTCCACTCCCAGTTGCCTAACGTGTTCTTGACGGGGCCGTACTCAAGAGTCTTGATGCCGTACTGGCTGATAGGCAGGTCGTGCACCTTCTTGCAGGCAACCTCGCAGGTGTGGCAGCCCGTGCAGAACTCGTAGTCGATCAACAGACCGTACTCGTTAGCCTTCGAATCGGGTGTAGTCATAGCCACCGAAACCTCCTCCCTTAGTTACAATCTCGCTGGGCGAGCAGTCGTTCTCCGGCGTGACCTTGTAGCACTTGCACAGCGAGCATTTGTATGGAGCACCGTAGTGCGTCGGGCCGTACACGCCCATCGTGGTAAGGTTGTTGCCGTTGCAGTCGAACACGCCATACAGGTTGGGCTCTGCGGCTTCCTGCTCAGGGAACCACCAACCGTGACGAGCACGGACAAGGTTCGGCATGAGGCCTGGAGCAATATGCACTTGCTGCTTGCACTTGCCGCGCTTATTTTCGAACCATACCCAGTCACCCTCAATCACACCGATCTCGTCGGCAATCTCCTGAGGCAGATCGGCAATAGCCGTCGGATGTACTTCACGCATGGTTGGCAGTTGGCGATGCTCAGAATGGAACAGGCCGATATGACGATGACCTGACGTATAGATGTACGGGAACTCTTTATATAGTTCGGGCGTGCGTACCGGGCTCTCGTAGGGTTCCATGTGGTGCGGCAGCGGATCAAAGCCCCACACGTCAAACAGCGGAGAGTAAATCTCATACATGCCGGTTGCGGTAACAAAACCGGGTTGGCCGTCTTCGCGCAGCAGACCCTTTTCATACTTCTTGTAGGTCTCGTTGAAGTCCCACCAGTCGTACACTTTGTGGGTGAGGTCCTCGAACGTATACGGAACGCCGTTGCCGTCGTCCTGAATCATCCACGTAAGGAAGTCGCGCACGGTCTCGAACTGGTTGAAGAAGTCCGGGTTGAAGCGCTTGCCCAGGTAGAACACCAACTCTTCGTCCATGAGGCACTCGTAGTAGCGGCCCGCAGACGCAGTCATCGTGCGAAGCGGCTGCCACCAAGAACGGAAGGAATCGCGCTCGACAGACATGGCCACAGGAAGCACCAGGTCGGCGAAAGCAACAGCCGTCGGGGTCAGGTAGTAATCGATAACAACCGTGTAAGGTACATTCTTCCACGCGCGGTATACACGGGGTGCGTCGCCCGCCATGTTGGCGATGGGGTTCGTACCGTGGCACCAGATCATCTGAGGCATGTAGGGTACACCAGTCTCCATGGCCTCAAGTAGCAGATCTGGCGGGATGAAGGGCGTGTAGCCAGCCTTATGGATGGGCGATTGAGCGGTACCGATACGACGGTCAAGCATATCCTGAGAGATGAACTCTAGGCCGCAACCGTACTTCTTGGAGCTATTGTAGGCGTAACGTACGAGCACATTGCCGCCGGGCGAATCGAGGTTGCCAGTAATGGCCACCATGTCGGAGATCGCGGCAGAAGCCTCCATTGCAGCGATCTGCATATCGATTGCAAGACCCCATTGGACACCAGCCGGTTTGGCGGTGGCGTACAGGCGAGCAGCGTCGATGATAACCTGCTCGTCGATCCAACAGATCTCGGCAACCTTGTCGGTCGGGTACTCCTGGACACGCTCGGTAAGCTCGTCGAAGCCGTAGCACCAATTCTCAACGAAGTCGTGATCGTACAGATCCTCGTTGATAATAACATTCAGCATGCCCAGAGCCAGTGCGCAGTCGGTGCCGGGACGAACCTGAATCCACACATCGGCGCGCGAAGCCAGCCACGTCAGGGCAGGATCCACGACGATAAGCTTCGTACCAAGACGCATGAGGTCCACAAGCCAGTGACCCATGAAGCCGTCGCCGTTGGAGGCAAGAGGCTCATTGCCCCATACCAAAACAACCTCGGGCTTAACCCAGTCTTTGTTCTCATAGCGATCCGGATGCAGCTGGGACGCGTCGAGAATCCAGCAATCGCCTTCTTTGAGGAGGTTGGCGGTCATGCGAGGCTGGTAGCAGGAGTCGGCAGACAGGAAGCCGAACGCCATGTTCGGGGAACCAAACACGGCACGCAGGCACATGGCGCCGTGCCACATGGCGTTACGACCGGTGCCGGACAGGGCAACGACGCCCTCAGGCCCGATTCCGCCGTACTCTTCTTTAATCGTGGTGCAAACCTTCGCGTAGGTTTCCTCGAGCCAATCAAAGGCCTCTTCCCACGTGATGCGCTTCCACTTGTTCTCGCCTTTTTCGCCATCGCGGAGGAGAGGCCACTTGAGGCGGTCGTTATTGTAGATATTCTCGACCATATTCAGGCAGCGCAGGCACAGGCGTCCCTGACTGTATCCGAAGTTGGGATCGCCCTCGATCTTTTCGAGCTTGCCATCCTTGACGTACGTAAGCACGCCACAACCATTGTGGCAACCTGGGCCGGTCCAGACCGAGGTTCGGGTCACTTCATAACCATCTTCGTACCAACGCCAGTCTTCTTTGTAGAGATCTTGGTTGATTTCGTTGATCATGAAAGTCCCCCCTTTCATAAAGAGATACTTTTACGTTGAACTCTTATTCTTCTGAGATCTCGAAGTTAGGCTCAGGCAGAACGCGGGGCCTCATCAAACCCCGCGTCCCGCACTTCCCGCAACCGTCCGGCTCCTCTTCCGTCTGGTTGCTTCGATATCTCCAAAAGACGTACAGAATCCGCTTTCCTTAAACCTCCGCGTCACCGCACAGAGCAATCTTGCCGGAAAGGGATCGTTGCGCAGCAGGTACTACTCGGTGGGTGGCTTCGGCGCGCCTGGTGCGGCTGGAGCCTTCGGAGTAGCCGGAGCCGCAGGGGCACCAGGAGCCTTCGGGGCACCAGGAGCCGGAGCGCCGGCATCAGCACCTGTACCGGCAGCATCCGCGGCGGGAAGTTCAGCACCGCACTTCTTACATTTGTCATTCTCGGGTGGGTTGAAGGCCCCGCAATCGGGACACTTCTTCATCATCTCGTCGAACGAAGGTGGTCTGAAGCACATAGGACAATTCCTCCTCTTTTACGCTCTCGATAAAGCATCGGACAGTAGTGGAAATTCGCAAATACATGGGGTGCATTCACAGCACGTAAACTAGCATGCTAAGCTTCAAGCCAACTACCTTAGGGGGTATGAAAAAGAGCGATCTAGTACCGTGAGACATAGGCCATACCTCTCCTGTAACCATGCTTTTAACTGGTAAAATGTAAAAACTGAAAACAGGGATCTCTCACGAAAAGACACGTAAAAGGCCCGCCGAAGCGAGCCTTTTAATAGCAGTACCAACAAGGTCAAACAAGAGTAAATAACAGCTTTAAACCTCGTTTTCATCCTTTACGATAGCTGTTTCCACTATACGGCGCATAACTTTTACGCGAGCCGCAGCGCGCCGTGCATCCTCAACCCGGCCGTTAGCTTCCAGCTCAGCAGCAAAAGCGACGGGATCTTCACACGTTAGATACTCGGTTAACTCTGATTTGGCCACCGTCGTACCCGAGATCTCAATCATCTTATCCAACGCCATATTAAACTTGAGTTGATAGACTACATCGTCGTGGAGCTTCTGTTCAAACTGCTCTTCCGTCATATGTTCCTCACGCAGATACTGCTTCTTTGTCATGCCGAATGACAACAACCGTTCGTCATAATGAGCACGCGACGCTTCAACATTAGCCTCCACAAGATCGCTCGGAATCTCGCCTTCAAGACGCGCCATCAGCGCATCTGCACATTTGCTGAACTTCAAATTTGACCAATTGTTTCGCCCCTGCTTTTCCAAATCTAACTTGAGCGCTCGGCGCAATTCAACCAGAGAACTCATTCCCTCAAAATTCGAACTCACCCAAGCATCGTCTAAATCAGCAAGAGAGGTAATACCCGAGTCTTTTTTGGCTGAAGCCACGAACTCGAACAGTTGAGCATCGATATCGTCGTCGGTAGCAACCGGCAACGGAGGCATAACCACCGACACACTATCGTAGGCGGTAAGCGAGAATGCACTTGCATCAAGCTCGGGTAGACTTGCAGTGTCTTCCATGAGATTCTCCTTTACGGTCAGATAAGTCTATGACTTCTGAAAAGGTTTCCGAAACAGCACGTTATTCTGCATGTCGTTTCAGAGTAAATTTATGATCAGCTTTGTGATTGCGACTTAATATCCTCCTCGCGAAACGTCTCTATCAAGCTGAGCATCTCCTGTGACGAATGCACCCCGAGTTTGTGGTAGATGTTTGCTATATGAGTCTTTGCCGTATGCATGGAAATAACCAGCTTCTGCTGGACGAACTCAGCGTTTCGCCCTTTGGCTATGAGGAAAAATATTTCCGTCTCTCGCGGAGACAGTTTGTAAAGATCCGCAATGCTCTGACAGGTACGACGCCAGGGCGTTTCAGCGCGCTTCGAATCGGGCGAGGCGGGGACACCGGAGACGAGTGACTTAGATGCCATCGACCCAGCTGCGTCAACACGTAGAGAGACATCCTCCTTCTTTGTCGCACAAGCTGACGTACTAGGATGTTTACGAGAATCAACAGACACGCTTTCATCAAATGTCACGCGTGCCATTTGTTGCTCAATGGTCTCCTGCTCGCGAAATGGCGTAAGTACTGTAGCAACCAGCATAATTACCGCAACACCACAGAGCGAATAAAGTACTAAGGTGTTTCCCACGCCACTCATAGAGGTCATGGCGGTGGTCCCGACCACTAGACCCAGCGCAAGACTGGTGTACACCAGCACACGTCCGCCGTCTACCAGCAACAAAGAGCCAGGCTTAAGCTTGCGCGCAAGTCCGACACCAAGGATCATCCCACCAAAGTCGAACAGGTTGAACCCCGCCAAAATAACGATCTCCGAAGCAATGAGAATCCCTCCTCCCGCACTACCAAAGAGAGAGAGTCCAACGACGCCTAGAACAAAAAATAAAAGCGAAAAACGATGGATCGTATCGATATCACCATTGGTACTGGGTGCCTCGCGGATAAAGAAAATAATAGCACCCGCAAGCACAATACCAACAAGGACGAGAGCGTTGCCTGCCATAAGCAGCGCCACATCGCTGACAATAAAGCTACCCTGCAAGAGCCCAAACACAAAAGCGTATACCGTGGTAGGTAGTAAGGTTTTAAGAGAATGGCGCACAATACACTTGCGTGAGGGTTCCTTGCCCGACTCGTAGGCACCGGACGACAGAGCAGGAGCATCAACCATTGCCGGCTTAACACTGCTCCAGTTAGCAATAAGCGATATCGTAGCTACGCCCGGCATAAGCAGCGCAACGATAACGTTCAATGGAGAAACGAGGCTACAGGTCAAAAACGCAATGAGACCACCCGCCATCATATCGACAGCAAACGATCGAAACAGATGACCTGCGGCTGCCTCCATATAATAGTGAAGCCACAAAAACATGAGCAATGCCTCAGAAAAACCTAGCAATACGACCGAGGCTAACCGTAAAGGCGTACCATCATTCAGCGTCACCACCGCTAAAGCAGTGGCTATCGTAGCGAGAATACCCGCTCCACCTATGAGAATCCTGGAAGGTGCCGTTTTATTGCGCTTCAAGAAAAATCGACCCACTCCCACTAACAGTGCAAACGTAAGAGCAAGCGTGATGTACAGGGTAAGTTGGCGTTCGAGCAAAAATGGAAACGATGCTCTATCGATCGCACCGATAAAGATAGGGGAAAACAGTACCAAATAATGCCAGCTCAAAATGACCTTGAAGCCTATCATAGTGAGAGTTTTCGTTGTGGGCATACTCTCGTCGACACGCTTGGAAGCAGAGTGCATCATTCGGCAAGTCCCTTTCCCCTGATGAAAAGAACAGAACAGCGTAGCGGCTACGTTGTTCAAACCATACCTTCTTTAGACACCAAAACCTATAGCCCTTGGTACTAGACCATACTTTTTCATACCACAATAAGTACAGATCGGGCATATCACCGTGCTAGATTGCATGTCATGTCATTACAAAAAACAAAATTGCCCATAAGAGAAGAATTGCTGCACGCATTAATTATCCAGCCGGACAGCTTCTGACTATAAGTATATAGTAAAGCAAAAAAGACACGAATCAAATCTAAGCTCAACCTAACAGATTATCGGAAGATAGAGCAAGGGGTACAACAGTATGCCGGGAGGATGTTGGGTTTGTAACCCACTGTGCGGAAAATGCCAACCTGCCCCTAAAAAATCGGGACGTTGTCCCCTATGCGGTACCTGCACCATTTTCGACCGCAGTGACATTATCGGCACCGAACCATTAACCTGCAAAAAATGTGGCGAGGATTTAACCACATACGTACGCCCTCAGCCATTGCGCTGTAAGTACAGCGGCCTTATATGCAGTTATCCTTGCGGCAAAGGAACGAGCACTCACCCTTCGCGTGGATACCAAATATGCAAGCGCAATACACCCGCAAGCGAAGCTTGGCTGGAGGCACACCTCGATATTTGAACCGAGCGTCTCTCTATGAAAGACGGCCGCTTACGCGGCCGTCTTTGTTCTATTATTCCACTTTTTCGGAAGCGTAAAAAGTAGCCTCGTCAAATACTTCTGTGATCGACTTGCCATCCACAAAGGGTAGCGTCATAAACTCACTCACCGTTGATACTAGCTCACTCGCATCAAGGTAGTGACCCTTTTCATTCAACCGGGCCGTATCTTGCGCGCGCCAGTATCGGTCATTCACGTCGGTAAGGTAATACGTTTTGCTGCCGACCTCCATGTATACCGAATGCTTGGCATGCAGGTAGTTCGGCAGCTCGTCGAAGGACACGTCGAGTGGCTCCGCTGCTTTCGTTCCCATAGCGAACCCCTTTCCTTGGGATTGACCTTGGCATCCATAATAACAAGAAGCACCGCACCTTGCATCCGCAAAACCAAACGATTTCAAAAGCTTTTTGGTAAGTTTTTCTCACCAACTTTTTACAAATAGGCGCACCCCGCTCTCACAC
>JAEWYG010000134.1 GCA_023395755.1 Actinomycetes bacterium
GGTAGATGCAGCGCAGGCAGCTGCCGCCGTGCGGTGTTTACATACGGCGTTTGGCCTAGATTCAGATAGCGTGTTTGAAGAAACGCAGCTTTCTGCTGAGGAAATTGCTGCCAAAATGCAAAAGGGAAGGTAGGGCCATCATGACGTGGACGAAGGAAATGCCGGCGAACCCGGTGGTGGCGGTTGCGGGTGCCACGGGTGCGGTGGGAACCGAATTTTTGCAAGTATTGCACGACCTCGATTTTCCAGCGGCCGAAGTGCGTGCGTTGGCTTCAGCTCGTTCGGCGGGCAAGAAGCTTCCCTTTGCGGGGTGTGGCCAGGTGCCGGCTGGCGAACTTACGGTACAAGAAATGACGCCAGAGGCGTTCGAAGGCGTGGATATCGCCTTGTTCTCATGCGGCGCTGAGTTTTCCAAAGAAATGCGCGAAGCGGTAGTTGCTGCGGGTGCTGTTATGATTGATAACTCGAGCGCGTTTCGTATGGACGAAGATGTGCCGCTGGTGGTGCCGGAAGTGAATCCTGGAGATGTTGCTTGGCATAATGGAGTTATCGCAAATCCAAACTGCTCCACCATTCAAATGGTGGTGGCTTTGAAGCCGCTTTATGACGTGTCGCCCATAAAGCGTGTGGTGGTGTCTACCTATCAAGCTGCTAGCGGTGGCGGTGCGCCCGCGATGGCCGAATTATACGATCAAACTAAGGATTTCCTCAATGGCGACGAGCTGAAGGTGGAGGTGTTCCAGCATCGTATTGCCTTTAATTGCATTCCGCATATCGATAAATTCATGGAAGACGATTCTACAAAAGAAGAGTGGAAGATGGTCGTCGAAACCAAGAAGATTATGGGTGACCGGGGTATTAAGGTAGCTGCCACCTGTGTGCGTGTGCCGGTTCTACGCTGTCATGCGGAAGCGGTGAACGTAGAATTTGAGAGCGATGTGAGCGTAGAAGCGGCACGGGCTGCTTATGCTGTAGCGCCAGGTGTCGTGCTTATGGATGATTGCGAGAATTGCGAATACCCGATGCCGGGCTTGTTGGCTGGAACCGACGAGACCTACGTTGGTCGCCTGCGTCGTGACGACACGGTCGATCACGGCTTAGCCTTCTGGGTGGTGGCTGACCAGATACGTAAAGGCGCTGCGCTTAACGCGGTACAGATCGCCCAGCTGCTTGTTCCGTAAATGCAGATTGCCCAGCTGTTCGTTCTGTAAAATTTGATGACTATTGAGGTCGTGGACAAAACGGCCTCCATTCTGCAATTTTTGAGATCTTTGAAGGGTCCCCTGATCGGAATTTCATAAAACGCCTGTTCAGGGGATCGTAATGATTATTATTTTTTCGACAAAGATAAAGAACCGACGCGTTTTTGTCCACGGCTTTCGCGCTTCTGCTTACCCGTATCTTAATCATTCCTAACAATATTGACTACTCGGGGCTTGCTCCGAGAATTGCAACAAATATGCTCAACGATTTTACCCGAGTCATTGAGTAAGGGTCGGGACTCTGCGGGGCTACCTTTGCGTATTTCCTTATTGGGTAAGCATCTTCTTTGGGTAGATGGTCGATAGGTGTCAAATGTAAAGCTGTTGAACCGCATGGTAAAATAGAGCAAGAAAGATAGAGCGATGAGAAATGGGGCATGCGTGGGTAAGGTCCAAGAAAGCCAAGGACTTGGCAGCTGGACAGCTCTTTTTGCAACCTACAAGTCTCGTTGGTCGTTTGCCTTTTTGGGAACGGCCTTCGTATTGGTGTGGATACAGTGCATCCTCTACGCTCGCTACATCTGGGTTGATTCGGGGTTAACGACCGTCGCAATCAATTTTTCTCGTTGCGTATGTATCGTGGTGTTGGGTGCCATCGCGCTACATAAGGTTTTTTCCTTACGTACCGAAACTGTACTTGCTTGGGTTTCGATAATCCTTATGACGCTCGGGAGTTTGCTGTTCTTTGTGGAAGCCCTACTGCCGTGGCTGCCCTTTACCTTACTTGCGGCCGTGTGCTCAGGGGTGGGTCTTGCTTGGGGCGGCGGCATGTGGATGAAGGTGTACGAACGGCTTGATATCCGAGAGGCTCTCCTGTATACGTTTTCTTCCTTGTCGCTTTCTACGCTTATTGGCGTTTTTATTGCGTTTGCGCCCGAATACATCGTATTTTTTATCAGTATGCTTCTGCCGGTAATGACATTTGTTATGTACCATCAAGCGGTAAAGACGTTGGATAATCGGGAATGCGCCGGAATTGGGGTGCCGGCAGCATGTGACGATGTGTATGCCGAAGAGCCACGACGTACCTTGGTGAGACTTTCGGTGGGCATTGCATTGTTTAGCTTTGTTTTGGGTGCCTCACGGGGTTTTCCCTTCGGTGTGTCTATCGAGTTAGCTCCAGTATCTCAGCTTGTGCAACACATGAGCGTTGCGGCTATTGGGTTGGGTATTATCTGGTGGACACTGGTGCAAGGCCGGCGGTTTCGCTTTTCGGCGTTATGGCAGATGCAGCTTGCGGCGCTTGCGATAGGTGTTATGTTGCAGTCGACCCTTGATCCGCTTGCTGGTCAGGTAGGAGCGACGCTCATAGCTATTACAAATTTGTTCCAAGTTGCCTTCCTCTGGTTCGTTTCTTATGATGTGGCTCGTCATCGTGCTTTGCCCTCGTATGTGATACTGGGGTTCTTTTGGTTACTTCATTTGTTTTTTCGTGAAAGCGGGCGTTTGGTTATGTGGTGGGTCGGGGGTTCTGGTGGTACGGAGATGATGCTGGTTATCGCCGTGATGATCTGCCTGATAGCGGTGAGTGTAGGGTTTTTATTGACTGATGCCATGCCGAGAAAAAGACCGTTGTTTGCTGAACTTTGTCAGTGTTCCAAGGCGATCACGGCAACCGAACGTGAGCAGGATGTTGTCCCTGTGAATCAGGCTGTTGGTGTGGTGAGTCAGGAGGAATCGTTACGAGAGCAGTTTGGTTTGACTCAGAGGGAGACCGAGGTGGCCCTGCTGCTGGCAGAAGGACGCAGTTCTACGTATATCGCCGGGGAGTTGTACCTGTCTGATAATACTGTGCGCAGTTATGTCAAAAATATCTACCAAAAACTTGACGTCCATTCCAAGCAAGATCTTATCGACTTTATGAAGGGTCGCTAGGCGAGCAGCCCGACGGAATTCCATCGGGCTGCTCTGAAGAGGGGGGATAGTTTACGTTGTCTTAGGCGTTGGCTAATGCGCTGCGGGCAGAAATACGGCCAAAAATAAGGCATTCAGCCACGTTACCACCGCCCTGATACACACCGCACCAGATAGAACCAAACTCACCAGCTGAGTATAGGCCTGGCAAAGGGTTGCCATCGGGGTCGAGAATCTGTCCCTGGGCACTGCGCACGGGGCCGCCATCGGTGTTCAAAAATGCGGGTATGGCAATCTGCGCGTAGAACGGCGGGGTAGATATGGGTTGCAGTGTGTCTGCTGGACGATGAAAATAGACGTCCTTGCCGTTGGCGCAGCATTCATTCCATTGATCAACAGTAGTCTTTAGTTCCTCTGCAGGTACTTTCATAGCAACAGCCAACTCTTCGATGCTGTTTGCTGACACAACGAGCTTGTCTTTCAAGGGGTCTGTCGAAGTGGTTGAGGGGATAGCTCCCGCTTTGAGGCCGGTTTGGTCGAACACAAACCAAGATGTTGCAGGCTGGGTGATGTGTGGCCACGCACCGCCTACGTTCATGTGTCCATGACGCGATCCGACGGCAAGGGAGAGGTCGTCTTTATAGGCGATTTTCGACTTATTTGAGTAGCTATCCCAATCCATGTACCAACGGCGGCCGTTGACGCCCACCGTAATGCCATATTGCTTTGGCGAGGGAGAGATAATTTGATTGTTGGTAAATTTGGTGTTCTCTAAGTCGCGACCCGACATCCAGAAACCGGCTACGTGCTCCATGTGCCAGAGATCGGCACCCACCTTCATGCAAGCCTTGTGGCCATCTCCGGTATTGGAATTACCTGCGGCGGGGCGTGCTGCACCCATACCCACGTAGTTTTCCATCATGGTTGGGTTGTTTTCGAAGCCTCCTGTACACATAATTACACCGCGTTTGGCTCGCACCGTTTTGCCATTGATAACAGCGCCGACGATACGTCCATCTGCGGGATCTTTTACCAACTCTTGGAGGGGGGCTTTAGTGCGGTAAGTAATGGTATCGCTGTTTTCTTTAATTTTGCTTTCCAGTAGCACGGCGATGTGCTTAGGACCTTTAATTTCCTTATCCTTAGCGGCCCCGACCGTGAACTTGCCCAGCGAATAGCAGTGTTCGAATTCGGGATATTCGGGAGCTGTTTTTAACGGATCGTCCACTGTTGTGGGCTGAAGGATACTGGCTTCGTCTTTGGGGGCACCGAGCGTATCAAAAATCCAACCAAAGTTTTCTGTTGCTCCTTTTGCATAGGCTTCGAGGACATCATCGGGTGTTGTGGCGTGCTCGCCCGCCATCTCTTTCATGTAGCTGGCAAATGCTTGCTCGTCAGTGGCGTACACCACAGTACCTTTAGCGAAGGGCGTATTGCCATCGGGCTTGTCGGCTTTTTCGGCAAGTAAACACGTGGCACCGTTACCCTCAAGGGCAACGGTAATTGCAGCAGCCATACCGGCGGCTCCTGCGCCCGCCACTACAACGTCGTACTCTTCATCCCATTTGATATCCAGCGTGCCACCCGTCGTTGACACCTTGGTGCCGCTGTCTTTGCTTCCGGCTGCCTTTGGTGCGCAGCCGACAATACCCAATCCGGCGGCACCCACCAGTGCTGTTCCAGCTGCCTTCAAAAACGTGCGACGACTTTGCTGCATATCCGAATGCAGGTTGTTCTCTTCCATACGATTCCCTCCTAGGTCGTGTTGGATTAACGAGGGTTATCCTAGGATTTTGCTGGGTGAGGGGCTACACCCCAACTGCGGGTATTCCCTGATAGAGCGGTAAACCCCCGCAGTTTGCGGGGTGGATGGGTGGGGTGTGATGCGACTCTTGATCTTTTGGAGTGTAGATTATTTCCGTAGCATGCGGTAGCCAATGCCTACGTGGGTTTGGATGTAATCGGGATGCGTCGGATCGGGTTCAATTTTCTTGCGGAGAGTTGCCATAAATACACGAAGAGAAGGCAGATCGCTTGCAAGGGCGTTGCCCCAGATTTCTTTAAGAATGGCGTTGTGTGTTAATACCTTGCCGGTATTGCGCGCAAGGAGGGTTAATAGTTTGTATTCGATAGGGGTAAGGTGCACTTCTTCACTTGCGAGGGTCACCGTGCGTGCGGCAAAATCTATGCGCAAGCTACCGTTTTCGTAAAGGGGGCCGTCGGCATCTGCTGCTCCTTCGGCTGCGAGACGGCGTGTGGCAACGCGGAGACGTGCCAACAGCTCTTCGACAGAGAAGGGTTTAGTTAGGTAGTCGTCGGCACCAGCGTCAAGTGCGGAGACTTTGTCGGAATCGTCGGTTCGAGCTGATACTACAATAATGGGAGTGCGCGACCACGTACGTATCTCGCGTATAAGATCAATGCCGTCGGCATCGGGAAGACCGAGGTCTAAAATGATTACGTCGGGGTTTTTGGTGGTGGCTTCAAGGAGGGCGGTGACTCCCGTGGATGCTTCGAGTCCACGATATCCCTGAACTTTGAGCGCGGTGGCTATAAGGCTTTTTACGGCAGAGTCGTCTTCTACGATGAGGATGGTATAGGCTCCGTGGTCGTCGATAATAGTCATTCACCTTCTCCTTGATCGGGCGATGGAGCAAGGGATACTCCATCGACAGTTGTGCCGGTTGGTAAGACTGGCGTGGTCGATCCATCCTCTGCTTCGTCAAGCGAAGCATGCATTTCATATTCTACCGCAGGAAGGGTGAAGGTAATTACGGTACCGGGTTGGTTAAGATTGATGCGCTTGTTCGGTGGAAGGGCATCGGCGGTTATGGTGCCGCCGTGAATCTCGACGATCGATTTGCAGAGAGCCAACCCTAGTCCTAGCCCTCGTCGTGCATCGCCTCCGACATTCTTTCCCTGATAAAACATGGTGAAGATATTGGCCCGTTCTGCGGGGGCAATACCGGGGCCGTCGTCGGAGACTGCAAGGGATATAAGGTTCTGTCCATGGGGGTGGGCTGATATCTCGATACGTGATCCGGGGGGTGTATAAGTAACCGCATTGTTCACCAAATTGATGATAACCTGCATGATAAGTCGCCCGTCCACTTGTACCATAAGTAGAGGGTCGTCAATGTGTACCGAAATAAGGTGTTCTGCAGCTTTGCGGTTCAGGTGTCTTAAAGCTTCACGCACGATATCTTCTACTAGCTCAGGCTCGGTTTTTAGGGCCATAGAGCCATTGTCGAGACGAGTTACCACAAGAAGGTTTTCAACTAGATTTACTAGCCAGAGCGCATCTTCATGAATATCGGTGTAAATAGCGTGCTTCTTTTCTTCGGAGAGAGCACTTGCACTTGAAAGCAAAATGGAGGCATCGCCGGAGATGCTAGTAAGCGGAGTACGTAGATCATGCGAGATACTGCGTAGCAAGTTTGCTCGCAAGCTTTCTTGCTCTGCCTTGAGGCGACTGCGGTGAGCGCTTTCGGCGGCATGTTCTCGCTCGACTGCTTGGCCACATTCGTCGAGCATGACCAGCAGAAGGCTTTTCTCGAATGCATCGAGTTCGTCGGGGCTAGACAGCACGATACCCGCCACGCCAACTGCGGCTTCTTTGCCTCGAATAGGCAAGTAAAGACAGCGTGCGTTCATGAGCGTGTCGGTGCCCGTGCCTGCACGTTTATTGTTGTTTGCTACCCAAGCGGCCACGGCTGCTTCTTCTTCTCTTACTAAATCAGTCATAGAAATATTCTCGTCGGGGTTGTTCGACGAGAAAAGACTGGGATCGCTCAAGGTGCCGTTAGGAGTTACTTGGTATATAACTACCGTTGTACGTAGTAGCTTGATAATTTGCTCGGCAGTGGTAGAAAGAATATCCGCTACGCTGTTGGCTTGCTGTAAGCGGTGCTCCGTTTCTAGGAGTACTTCAGTGCGGTATGCCTTGTGGGCGTTCTTTTCTGCATCGCGTCTCGTACGTATGGTTAGCGATGACACAATCATTGAGGTTATGAATAAAAATACGAAGAGGAACGGATAGTTCAGCCCATAGGCGGAAAGGGTGAATCGCGGTGTCGTAAAAAAGAAGTTGAACAGAAGTACTGCAGAGGGCGATACGATAAGGCTGTAGAAAAAACTATCTGCCTTCAGTGCACCCAGTAGGGCAGCCACGAGATAGATGGCAAGGATGGTGCTGCCTGCGAGTCCTGCATCGTGAAACATCAAGCCCAGTACGGTAGCGGCCAGCAATGCGAGACTGGCTGCAATAAGATCGGTGGGCGTGGGCTTGAACCGGTCTGCGAGCTTTGGCCCTGAAGCGGCGCGTTTCTTGTGTCGGTCTGCAATAATAACGATATCGGTAGTGCACGAGAGGCTTGCCAGGCGGTCGGCGATAGTACGCCATGCGGGCAAAAAGGGTAAAAGTGGCCGAGCGTATTCCGATGAGCCTACGACGATTTTTGAAATGGTGCCAGACAACGCGTATTGTGCAATCTGTACGGCGGCATCGTCTCCCGATACGGTGACGATAGTGGCACCCAGTTCTTCGGCTAAATCGACATTTGAGCGTAAGGCGTTTTGGTCTTGGTCAGAAAGCTTGTGAGTGTCGGTTGACTCGACAATGAGGGCCGTTAGTGTGCCACGGTAGGCGGCAGCAAGGCGCGCGGCTGCGCGGATAACCGAAACATTGCCAGGCGAGGGGCTTACCAGCACGAGAACGTCATCACGTGCGTCGGCGGTCGATCGACCGAAGCCGTATTCTAAGTTGCGATTCAGACGGTCGGCCGTGCGTCTCAGCGCCAATTCGCGCAGGTAGGCAAGGTTCTTTTTTGAGAAAAAGTTTAATAAAGCAGTTTTAGCGCGCACGCCTTGGTATATCTTGCCGCCCTCAAGACGGTCGATAAGATCGTCGGGATCCAAGTCGATAAGCTCGACGGAATCGGCATAATCGAAAATACGGTCGGGAATGCGTTCTTGTACCACAACTTCAGTGATGGAGGATACCTTGTCGTTCAGGCTTTCTAGGTGCTGTACGTTTACCGTAGTGTATACATCAATGCCGACATGCAATAGTTCTTCTACATCGAGGTAGCGTTTGGCATGGCGACTGCCCGAGGCGTTGGTGTGGGCAAGTTCGTCGACAAGAATTAAATCGGGTTTACGCTCAAGCGCAGCATCAACATCAAACTCTCTGAGAATTAGTCCTTTGTAGAGGATCTCGCGCGCTGGTAGTATTTCAAGCCCTTCAATTCGAGCGAGCGTATCGGGGCGCGTGTGCGGTTCGATATAGCCAACTACTACATCACGCTTGTGGTCTTGTGCGACGTGAGCCGCTTCAAGCATTGCGTATGTTTTTCCTACTCCCGCCGCATAGCCAAAAAACACCTTGAGGCGTCCGCGTCGCTTGCCGGATGTACCGGCGTGTTCTTCAGCGGCGATTGCACGAAGCAGATCGTCGGGATTGGGGCGATAGGGCCCGTTGGTAGATGAGATAGTATGTTCCATTTCATTGTCATAATAAGGCATTGCGTGCCAGTGTTGTATTAAAGACCTGCGCATGATATTAAGAAGTTATTAAGATGCCAGCTCTGAGCATAGACGGGTAACGTTTATGCAAGGGGAATTGGGGGAAGGGCGGTGTAGGTCGGTTGTTTTGAGTATACTGATATCCATGAAGAAAATGAGATTAGATACGCTTTTGGTAGAGCAAGGATACTTTCCCAATACGGGGGCGGCACTGCGTGCTGTTTTAGCCCACGAGGTGAAGGTTGATGACGTATATGCGACGAGTGCGGCGGTGAAGGTTGCCCCCCACGTGGAAGTGGTGGTGAAGGGGCGTAAGCGATTCGTTTCGCGCGGAGGGCATAAACTACAGGGTGCACTCGATGCGTTCAATCAGGATGTACGCGGGTTACAGTGTATCGACATTGGGTCGTCTACCGGCGGGTTTACCGATTGCCTCTTGCAAGCGGGGGCTGCTCGAGTGGTGTGTGTAGATGTGAATTACGGGCAGCTTGCTTGGTCTTTGCGACAAGACGAGCGCGTGAGTATTTTTGAGCGAACGAATATCAAGTTGGCTGACCCAACCGAATTGGGTGCACCTTTTGAGGTGCTGGTGGCAGATTTGAGTTTTATTGGCCTTGCGGCGCTCGCGCCGGTGTTTGCCCGTCTTTCCGCACCAGGTACCGTGTTTATCGGCCTCGTGAAGCCTCAGTTCGAATCGCGTGCCAACGAAACCGACGGTGGTGTCGTGCGTGATGAAGCGGTAAGGCAACGTACGGTGGATGAAGTTGAGGCAGCGCTTGTGGCCGCTGGTTTTGAGGTAACCGGTGTGGTGGAATCCTCCATTAAAGGCCCCGAGGGTAACGTGGAATATTTAGTGCGCGCGGTGTTTAGGTAGGATGCAGATATGAAGCGATCGGAGAGCAAGCCGCCCATTGCACTGCGCACCCTGCATTTTTACTGGCAGGCTACAACGCTGCAATGGCCTTTTTTTCTCAGCGCCGTAGTAGTGACGCTTGGGTTTGTATTTTTCCTGTCGTACATGAATCCGTTTATCGTAGGTAAGGTTGTTGATCTGGTAAGTGCTGGCCGCATCGAGCCCGACCAGGTGTTGAACGTGTTTGGTCCCTATATGATTGCTTTGGTGGCTGTGAATGTACTGGGCCAGACTTGCAGCAAGCTACAGGATTACTTTGCAGCAAAAGTAGAAATCAGAGCATCGTACGAACTTGCAACGCGTGCGTTTGATACTCTGGCAAACCAATCGATGACGTTTCATACCAATCGTTTTGGCGGATCGCTGGTTAGCCAGACTCAGAAGTTTGTTGGTGCTTACACCACCCTCATGGACAGCCTTGTATACGCAGTTATCCCCATCATGAGTGCTGCAGTATTTACGGTGACGCTGCTAGCACCCCTAGTGCCAGCCTATGTTATTTTGCTTATATGTTTGCTGGTTGTGTATGTACTGGTGGCATACCGGTTATACAAGCGCATCCTTCCCCTCAACGAGCAGACCGCCGCTGCGCAAAACGCGCTGTCGGGTGAGCTTTCTGATAGCATCACCAATATACTGGCGGTAAAGACATCGGGCCGCGAGGCGCATGAGCGCACTTTGTACGACCACGCCAACCGTCAGGTAAAGGCTGCTGATACGCGGCGTATGCGTGCGACAATTTTGCGTGGTGCGATAACAAGCTCCATCACCGTTTTGATCATGGCTTTGCTGGTGGTATTCGTGTCGGGCGGTAATGCCTGGTTCGGCATCAGCGCGGGTACTTTGGTGATGATGTTTACCTACACGTATTCGCTTACGATGCAGTTCAATCGACTGAATCAGACGTTTCAGCAGATAAATCGTGCTTTTGGTGATGCGCACGATATGACGGTAGTACTCGATGAGCCACGGTTGGTGGCCGATGATCCCGATGCGCCCGCTTTGCAGGTTATTCACGGTGCTATAGACTTTTGTGATCTGACGTTTCGCTATGCCGATGCGGAAGAGTGCGACCTCGTGTTTGAGAATTTTTCGTTGTCTATCCCTGCTGGCCAGCGCGTGGGGCTGGTTGGTAGATCAGGGTCGGGTAAGACTACGCTCACGACACTGCTTCTTCGGCTGGCAGATATCCAGCAGGGACGTATTCTCATCGACGACCAAAATATTGCTCATGTGGCGCAAACCAGTCTGCGTCGTCAGATTGCTTACGTGCCGCAGGAGCCGCTGCTGTTCCACCGAAGTATTCGCGACAACATCTCCTATGGTCGTCCCAATGCTACCGATGAGGAAATAGTCGAAGCTGCTCGACGAGCCCATGCCCTTGAGTTTATTGAAAAACTTCCGCGCGGCTTTGATACGCTTACCGGTGAGCGTGGCGTGAAGCTGTCGGGCGGACAGCGGCAGCGCATTGCTATTGCGCGTGCTATTTTGACCGATGCCCCCATTCTCGTACTGGACGAGGCTACCTCAGCTCTTGATTCTGAAAGCGAGAAATTAATTCAAGACGCGTTGGCGAATCTTATGCGTGGCCGTACGGCTATTGTAATTGCGCACCGACTGTCTACCGTGGCAAGCCTTGATCGAATTGTCGTACTGTCTGAGGGATGCATCGTCGAGGATGGTTCGCACGCCAATCTTGTGGATGCTGGTGGCGAGTATGCTCGTCTTTGGAGTCGTCAATCCGGTTCTTTTTTGGCTAGTGAATAAGTATTTTGAAGTCGAAATAGCTGCCGCTCTTTATCTAACGGATAAAAAAGCAGTCGAAAGAGACACGCACATCGCTGTATCCTTGGGATAAAACAAGAAGCATCCCGGGCTAGTCTTGGTTACCGAAGGTAAAAAGACCGACGCGGGATGCTGGTATCTTTTGCAGGAAAAGCTAGTTTTTCAGTGAGTTGAGCGGGGCGGGGAAGCGTCCACCACGATGGGCAAAAACAGTACCTGCATACTGGTTAACCGGCATAACAGGGGCGTATCCTAGAAGGCCACCAAAGTCCAATCGCTCGCCCACCTTCTTGCCGATTGCGGGAATAAGGCGTACGGCAGTAGTCTTGGTGTTGATGAGGCCAATGGCGCACTCGTCGGCGATAATGCCGAAAATGGTCTCGACAGTGGTATCGCCGGGTACGGCAATCATGTCCAGACCAACCGAGCACACGCAGGTCATGGCCTCAAGTTTTTCCAGCGATAACGCTCCACTTTCGGCCGCACGGATCATGCCGGCATCTTCGGATACAGGTATGAACGCACCGGACAGGCCTCCAACAGATGACGATGCCATAACGCCACCCTTCTTCACGGCGTCATTCAATAGAGCAAGCGCGGCAGTCGTACCGGGACCTCCGCATTGGCCTACCCCGAGAGCTTCAATGATCTCGGCTACCGAGTCGCCCTCAGCCGGCGTTGGTGCAAGCGACAGATCTAAGATGCCTTGCTGGACGCCAAGACGCTTAGATGCTTCGCGTGCCATAAGTTCGCCTGCGCGCGTAATTTTGAAGGCAGTTGCTTTAATGGCCTCGGCCATAGTAGTGATATCAGCATCTTTTGGCAGATCGGCTAGTACTGCGCGCACGACACCCGGGCCCGAAACGCCTACGTTTATTACGGCATCGCTTTCGCCTGAGCCATGGAATGCGCCTGCCATAAACGGATTGTCTTCAACGGCGTTGGCAAACACGACCAGCTTAGCGCAGCCGATACATTCGCGATCGGCCGTAGCTTTTGCTGTTTCCAGTACGATGTTACTCATCTTCAGTACTGCGTCCATGTTAATGCCGGCGCGGGTGGAGGCTACGTTTACCGAGGACATAACGCGATCGGTTACCGAGAGAGCGTGGGGGATGGAATTCATCAGTTTTAGATCGGATTTGGAAGCTCCTTTGTGCACAAGTGCCCCGAAACCTCCCACGAAGTCGACACCTACTTCCTTGCCGGCACGATCCATCGCTTCGGCGATGGGGGTAAGGTCTTCGGCATCGGTGGCGGCGCAGATTTCGGCGATGGGTGTAACCGAGATACGCTTGTTTACGATAGGAATACCATACTCGCGCTCTAACTGCTCGGCTGTGGGTACTAAGTGTTCGGCAGCGGTGGTCATGCGGTCGTAAACTTTGCTTGCCATGACATTGATATCGGCATCGGTGCAGGCGCGCAGGTTCAGTCCCAGCGTGATCGTGCGGATGTCGAGGTGCTGCTTGCTCACCATCGCAAGCGTTTCGGCGATTTCGGCAGGGGTGATCTGCATGGACGGGCTTCCTTCTCTCGGCGGTATGCTTTGCGCAAAGTAGCAGCATAGCAAATTACTGAGTGGCATGTGGCGTTTCCTGGCTATCTCCCGTTTCTTCTCACGAGCGTGCTGAATCTCTTCTTTGAATATCAATTCAGTTGGCTCTGTGTTACCAAGAACTTGGCTTGCGGCAACACAGAGCCAACTGGTTGCTTGTACGGGGA
>JAEWYG010000087.1 GCA_023395755.1 Actinomycetes bacterium
GAATAAATACTATACAGCATTTAAACGGGAGAAATGGCACTATTTCTCTATTGAAAAATAGTGAAAAGGTATGCTTCAAATTTTTTTAACATGCGATCAATTCTTACGGAAAAGCGGTTGCCAGACATTATTCCTAAACCTCTACATGAAAGAAAAACTCTTTGTCTCACCAAAAAAGCCGAAACCCCTCGATAGGATTTCGGCTTTTAGCTCTTTACTTATTTTTGCTACGGTGCATTTTAGCTATCTTACTTGTACAATCTTTCCATTAGCTTTATTGATTCCTTACAAACCATCACTCCGCAGGATAGAAACCGCTGGGTGTCTCACCGAGGTTAACCATAATGTTTTTAGCCTGCGTATAATGTTCCAGCATAACCTTATGAGTTTCGCGACCAATACCAGATTGCTTGTAGCCACCAAAAGGTGCTCCTGAAGGAATTTGGTTATAGGTATTCACCCACATACGGCCCGTCTGAACACCTTGCGCCACGCGGAAGGCACGGTTGATATCGCGAGTCCACACAGCACCACCCAGTCCATACACTGAATCGTTCGCCATGTCGATAACTTCTTGCTCATCCTTAAACTTGATAACGACGGCAACGGGCCCAAATATCTCCTCCTGAGCCACACGGCACGAATTGTTTGGTACTTCAATAAGCGTCGGCTTCATAAATGCACCCTTGGCAAGATCGCCGTCAGTTATACGCTCACCTCCGCAGAGTACGCGTCCACCTTCGTTTTTAGCAATCTCAACATACTCAAGAATCTTCCTCAGTTGGTTTTGATCGACCTGTGAACCCATCTGCGTGTCATTTTCCCAAGGCATACCTACCTTCACGCGGCTGAATGCCTCACAAGCATCTTTAACGAATCGGTCGTAAATACTCTCATGCACAAAGATACGGCTACCTGCGCAGCACACTTGACCCTGGTTAAACAAAATACCCAGCTGCACGCCATCTAGCATCATATCCCACTTAGCATCAGGGAAGATAATGTTTGCAGACTTACCCCCGAGCTCAAGTGTCGCCGGAATCAAACGCTCAGCCGCTGCACGCGCCACATCACGCCCCACTTCGGTAGAGCCCGTGAACGCCAGTTTGCTAATCTTGGGATTGTCCAGTAAATACTGACCTGATTTCGAGCCGCGACCCGTTATCACATTAAACACACCCGCAGGAATAATATCCTGCGTCAGGCGAGCCAGTTCAAGTACGGTAAGTGAAGTGGTAGATGAAGGTTTAAACACCGTGCAGTCGCCCGCTGCCAGTACGGGAGCCAGTTTCCAAGCTGCCATAAGGAACGGGAAGTTCCACGGCACAATCTGACCCACCACACCAATAGGCTCATGCAACACGAGCGACATCATGTTACCAGGAAGCATGTCGGCTTCACCGGTATCAGCCAAAAGTACGCCAGCGAAGTAACGGAAATGATCTATCGAATACGCAATGTCAATGGCGCGCGTCTCGCGAATAGGCTTGCCGTTGTCAAGCGATTCTAGCAACGCAAAATGCTCGGCGTTTTCTTCAATAATGTCGGCTACCTTGTTCAGGATAATAGCTCGCTGGGCTTTGTCGGTCTTTCCCCAGGTTTCAAAGGCTTTCCATGCTGCATCAACCGCATGATCGACATCGCCTTTAGTCGCATCAGCAACAGAGGAAAGTTGCTCGCCATTGGCAGGGCAGAACACGTCAAGCATACCGCCGTCGGAGGCATCAACCCACTGCCCCCCAATATAGAGTTGATAGGATTTCTGGGCAGGATTTTCCATTCTCTCTTACCTTTCATCCGAGCGGCGGACCCCCGCCGCAGATACCCGACCATACCGGTCGTTTTAGTTAGCATAGCGTGCCTGCAAGCGTAATGCAGTCGCCTTTTTGCGGAGTTCCGGCAACGGTCGGTAAACGCTGCCGAATAAGTAATATTTAAGGAACTTCAAGCACCGGGCAAGGGCATTCCCCTTACGAGAACCTATCTTGAACAAGGAACGAACGAGGGCAACCGAAGGGAAAAGAAGAAGGATATCTGTATTAAAAACACCCAGTTTTAGGTTTTTGTAGCTTTTTTAAAGAGCAGAAAAAGCATAAGCAAGTGTTTCCAACATGTTTCACAAGGGCTTTCTTCGTATTCTTCCAAACCCATAGACAGTGTCTATCAAATTACCGAGAAATCGACCCGAGTGGGCATTAGACGGCGGTGAACGGCGAGTCCACAATAGTCACATCAGATGGCGCCGCCATCGGTGTGTAAGGGTTGAACAACCTTAGGAAAAGGAGGGTCACATGACCAAGTTGACCGACGAGCAGTTTGAGGCATATCTCAAGCAGATCCGCGAACTGGCCGAGGGTCCGTTAGAGGAAATGCAGCCTGAGATCGAAGTTACCAACAAGTTCCCTCAGGAGTTCTATGACCTCGCGATCAAGAACGACCTGTATCGTTTCGCTTTGCCTGAAGAATACGGCGGATGGGGCCTCAGCGAGCAACAAATTCTCAAGGTTCAGGAAGAGTTCTCTCGTGGCCCTGGTGGTATGCGTATGCACCTTCATTACGCAGCTGACTTGAACTGGCGCATCCTTGATGACTACGGTTCAGCTGAACTCAAGGCTCAGTACATGGATAAGTTCCAGGACAAGAGCATCTTCACCTGCTTTGCTCTGACCGAGCAGTCTGGCGGTACCGGTGCCGATATCCACACACTGGCCGAAAAGGACGAGAACGGCGACTACATCTTGAACGGCGAGAAGTGGCTTATTTCGCACACCGACTGTTGCGAATTCGCTTACGTAATTGCCGTAACCGACGAGAGCAAGACCGGCGACGAGCGTCTGTCCGCTTTCTTCGTACCCTGCGACACCCCCGGTTATGAGACCACCCCGATGCCCCACATGATGGGCGCCCGCGGCGCTGCCCATACTGGCCTCAAGTTCACAAACATGAAGCTCGACAAGAAGTACCTGCTCGGCAAAGAGGGCATGGGCATGGAGATTGCCATCCACTCCCTGTCCGTCTCTCGTGCACACATCGCCGCTTCCAACCTCGGCATGTGCCAGCGCATGCTGGAAATGTCACTCGCTCGTGCCAATGACCGTATCACCTTTGGTAAGCCCATCGCCTCTCGCCAGATGATCAAGCGCGAAATCGCTGAAATGCAAACCTACACGCACGCCCTGCGCACTATGGTATATGACTTTGGCAAAGAGTACGACGCTGATCCGAATAGCAAATATATTGAGGAGAAAGCCGCCATGTGCAAGCTGTTCTCCATCTATTCCACCCGCATCGTGTCCGACGGCATGATGGAGATCTTCGGTGGCGACGGTTACTTCGAGGATAGCCCCTACGGCCCCGTTGAGCGCATGTACCGCGACGCACGCGCTATGTGGCTTGAGGAAGGTGCCCCGAATGTTCAGCGCATCACCATCGCCCGTAACTGCCAAAAGTTCGGCGGCAAGGTCGAATACCAGGCGTAACCCTTTAGTGTAAGCACTGAGAACGAACTCTTATCTATACGAAGGGTTACCTGCAATAACGTGGGTAACCCTTCTTTTCATATCGCATCCAATCATGGAGGTTCGCAAGAAATGAAACCATTGGAGGGAATCAGGGTCGTCGATCTGACCAGCTATCTGGCCGCCCCGACGACTGGCCGCGTTCTGGCCGAGTGGGGAGCTGACGTTGTGAAGGTCGAATCGTTTGGCGGCGACCCAGCGCGTCGTCAAGCAGGGGTGTTCAACATGCCCATGTCCGACGATGAGAACTTAGCATTTGACTATGCGAATTTCGGCAAGAAGTTCATGACGCTAAACCTGAAAAGCGAACGTGGCATGGAAGTTATGATGAAACTTCTGGCTCATGCTGACGTGTTCCTTACCAGCAATCGCACAAAGTCCCTCACGAAGATGGGCCTCGACTATACCACTCTACACAAGCAGTTTCCGCGCTTGGTGTACGCCCAAGTATCCGGCTATGGCGACAAGGGTGCTGAAAAAGATGCTGCCGGCTTTGACGTAACATGCTACATGGCGCGCGGCGGTGTGTTCGGCACAACCGTGAACCGCGGCGACGCTCCACTTATCCCCACGAACGGCCTTGGCGACTTCAGTGTATCGTTATTTGTAGCCGCCGGCATTGCGGCAGCACTTCTGGGCCGCGAGCGCACGGGCGAGGGCGACCGCGTGAGCGTACCTCTGCAGCACGCGGGCCTTTATACACTTTCTACCGGCATTATCTCGGCTCAGTACGGCAACGAATACCCCAAGAACCGCCGCGAGGTACCGAACCCCTTCAACGATATGTTTTGTTGCTCTGACGGCAAATGGGTATGCGTGTGTCTGCCTGAATACGATCGCGACTTTAACAAGATCTGCTCGGCGCTCGACATCGACCCAAAGGAGTTCTTCGATATTGACCCCGAGGCTAATATCTGCGCCAAGGTGAACGAGAAGAAACTAAACCAGCAGGTCATCGATGTTCTTGATAATCACTTCAAAAACTATACGCAGGCCGAGATCCTGAAAACGTTCAAGGAAAACGACATGCCCTGCGAGCCAGCAGCCACCCCCACCGACATCTATGAAGATAAAAACTGCTGGGAAAACGACATGCTTGTGAAAATCCCTTACCCCTCCGGGGACCGCATTATGGCCACAAGCCCCATTCATTTCGACTCTATGCCCGGTGCACCTGAGTACAAAAACTACGGCAACATGGGCGCTCAAACTATCGAGATTATGAAGGATTTGGGCTATGGCGACGATGAAATCGACGCCGCTATCGCCGCAGGCGAAGTGCGTGGTAGCACGTCTATCTTTGCTTAATACCCACAGCAAAGCTGCGTCCTGCCGCCAGACGCAGCTTTGCCACCTTGAACCGTTTTAGCGCTTTAGCACAGGTACGCCGCCTAAGGTTTCAATCGTAAGCGCTTAGAGGGGCCGCAGAAAACCGCGTCCGGCAAAGGAGCCAGGGGAATGATCGCCAAGCCGAGCATTAACGAACAGCGTAAGCGCCTTTACTACGACGAGGGCTACTGGACAAGTGATACCATCCTTGATATATGGAACAACCGCGTGGAAACACGTGGAAATGCCGAATATGTCGTGGACGACCAGGGCGCTCGACTCACCTACGCCGAAGTGGATGCGCACGCCGAGCGTCTGGCTGGTTGGCTCGCCGGCATCGGCGTGCGTCCGCGCGACGCGGTAAGTTTCCAAATACCCGTATGGTCTGAATTCGCGGTGGTTATGGTGGCGTGTCTTAAAGTAGGTGCTGTCATGCACCCGCTTTCCATGCGTTTTAACGCTGCCGACGTGGTGTCTGCCCTTGAGATGGTGCAAAGCAGCGCTTTTATCTGCGCAAAAACATTCCATTGCCACGATTTCGAGAAGCAAATCCTATCGGTAATGGACGACTTAGCCCACCTGCGCGGCGCCGCCGTCATCGAGCACGGTACGCGCGCTACCGGCAAAATAGCCGTCTACGAACACCTACTGGCCAACAGTGTACTTCTGGACCCAGCATCAGCACATGTGGGTATTGATTCCGATGATGTGGCGCTTATCCTATCAACCTCAGGCACAACGGGCAATCAGAAAGCGGTGTTGCTCACCCACAACAACCTACTGTACTCCGAACGACAATTTGTGAAGGAGCTTGAACTTACGCAGGATGACATCATGTTCATGCCCGCGCCGCTCAACCATGCCACTGGCTTTAACCACGGCCTTATCTCCCCACTTATACTAGGCGGCAAGGTGATTCTGCAACAAGATTTTTGTGTACCCGCCGCTATCGAACTAATGAACCGGGAGCACGTTACCTGGTCGATGGGTGCCACCCCCTTCATCTACGACATTCTGCGCTGCGCCGATGCCGGAGGTCCGCACCCCAATACTCTACGATTCTATCTGTGCGGCGGCGCACCCGTACCCGGAACCATGGTGCATCAAGCACGCGAACAGGGCATTGTGTTATGCGAGGTGTACGGATCAACCGAAAGCTGTCCACACGTATACGTGCCGCCAGCCTACGCGCTCGGTTGGAATGGCAAGTTTTCCGGTCGGCCCTTTTGCGGCATCGAAGTACGTGTAGTAGATAAACAGGGCAATGATGTGGCACCGGGTGTGCAGGGCGAAGAACTCTCACGTGGCCCAAACGTATTTGTGGGATACCTAAACAACGAGGAAGCCACCCGCGCCACACTCGATGACGAAGGATGGTTTCACAGCGGCGACCTCTGCAGTATGGATGAGCGCGGGCGCATTCGCATCAACGGACGCAAAAAAGAAATCATCATCCGGGGCGGCGAGAACGTATCGGCACGTGAGGTCGACGAAGCTGCGATGGGCTGTCCGGGTATCGAAGACGCAGCTACCATTGGTATGCCCGACCCTCGCCTGGGCGAGCGCATCTGTCTATACGCAGTGGCAACCGACCCTCGACGCCCAACGTCGCTTGAAGATCTATTGGAATTCCTGCATCGTCGCGGCGTAGCCAAGCGCCTGTGGCCCGAACGCCTTGAGTACATTGAGGCTATTCCTCGTACAGAAAGCGGCAAAGTAAAGCGCAATCAGCTATCCGACGACCTCGCCATACGTCTCGTTGCTGCAGAAAAAACGTCGCATACCAACTCACTTGTTAACGCGCTGAAACCGCAGAAAGCTAAAGGAGTCGGGGCATGATTGAGCAGAAGTACAGCATCACTCGCACACGCGCCACATGGAAACCGCGCATCAAGGAAAGCGACCTACCTTTCCTCCGCTGCAACAAGTGCGGACGTATCTATCTAGGCGTCACCGGCAGCGAACCTGCCCTCTACAGCGGCACCGGACGCACCTTAGTGGCAGAACCTCCTTACACACGAGACATGCAAGAGACACCTTCCTGCTGCGACTCATCGATGGAGCGCGTCGCCTGTGTCGAGATGGATGCGCTACCCCCTGCCATTACGCTTGATTACCGCATTATGGGCGGGTTCAACAGTAACGCCGTGCAATGCTCTTGGGATATTAAAGACGACCGCTACACCGTGGTGTGGGCTGCACTCAAAACATTCACGGGCTCGCAGATAAAGTACGTGCTACCAAAAAAACGCTCCCCACTTATGTTTGCTCTAGCCGACGAAGACGCGTATGTATACTGCGATGAAAGCCCCTGCTTCGAGTGTACGTTCATGTGTAAGCGCGGCTTCGTACTGTACGTGGGATTACAAGACCACGAGGTACAACCCGCCAAAGATGGCTCCCCGGCGCCGCTTACCTCAATGATTGCACGCATGCCACTTACAAGGATGTCGCCGTATTGGGAATCGCGTTCGTAGGCGGCACATAGTCCGAAGCAAATTCAATAAAGCTTTCCACGGCGCGACTGCGGAATGCATCGCGCTTATACACCATATAGATACGGTGGAAGTCCTTAGGAATATCCTCCAAGGGAATAATAGCTAAATCTTTGAACGACTTCAGCCCAATAGAAAGCGTAGCTAAACCTACAGAATGGGGGTCGGCCTGCACCATACCACCAAGCGTAATCTCGTCTTGGTATTCCTGAACAGCCGGCAGATCGTATTCCTCTAGGGCGTCGTTCACCCCTTCCCCTATGGGGGTTCCACGTCGGTAGGTATATATAGTGCGACCTCGCAGG
Organism: Actinomycetes bacterium; assembly: GCA_023395755.1. Taxonomy (GTDB): domain Bacteria; phylum Actinomycetota; class Coriobacteriia; order Coriobacteriales; family Eggerthellaceae; genus Gordonibacter. The sequence goes on from JAEWYG010000087.1 coordinate 7,648, forward strand.
TCATCCAGTGAGACACTGTCGCGCTTGGCGAGCGGATTTGCCTTCGCCACAAATGCCACCAATTCATGAGACACCACATGCTCGAAGCATAGATCGGGTTTGCCCTGCACCTTGGCCGCAAAAACAATATCATACTCATCGCGTTCGAGTGCCTCAACCAACAACAGCGAAAAGCCTTGGAACAGGTTGAACTTCACCGTGGAGCCATACTGTATGCGATAATCACGCAGCAGCATGGGCAAATAATCACCCTGAACCGTGAAAATGGCACCAATATTCACCTCTCCGGCGAGTTTTCCGTTGTATTCCTGAGCCAGCGACACCCCCTTGTCTATTTCCCGCAGACCACGTTTTATACATGCAGCAAACTCGCGACCAAACGACGTAAGCTTCATACGCCGTCCATCGCGTTCAAATAAGGGTACACCTAGTTCTGCTTCAAGCGACTTGATGGCATGAGACAACGAGGGCTGAGTGATGTAGAGTTCTTTGGCAGCATTCGCGTAATGTTGAACTTCAGCCAATTTGGAAAAATAGTATAGCTGCGACAGATTCATACGTTCCCCATCCGACGGCTCCCTGGATACCCGACAGATCATTTTGCAGTTGACACACAAGGCGCACCTTCCCCAAAAAGGCTCCGCTTTCGAGAGTGGTCAAAACGCGGCTCTTCGTTTATTCATTATACCAACTTACATTGATACTCTCCCCCTATTGAACCGGGGAATTCTCCGCTTCAGCCAACCTCAAACGCCGTATCCTGCCTACTGCCAACAACGGCAGCCTGCTGCACCTGCTGAGAACGCACGCCCGCTGTAAGCGAATACAACGCCAACACGGTAATGCATACGATGCAGCCTAAACCCAGCGCAAACACCACCGGAAAACCGAGGTTATCAGCCACCCATGCCCACATAACCGCCGCGAAAGCACCGCATAGATTCACCACCACCTGTACGCGAGCATAGATACGATCATAGTCTTTCATACCAAACACCACACGTACGATATAAGGCATAATCACCGTAACACTAGCGTAAAAGAAACCGAAGATAAAGCCTCCGGCAAACAAAAGTGGCAACGAAGCCACGCCTGCCGACTGCCAACATGCAGTTACGCCTACCACACCACACAAACATGAGAACAAAAGCGCGCCCTTCACCGTACGCGACTCGATAGCGCCCACGATAACCTTGCCGCCCGCCTGACCCGCCATAGTAAACGATTCCAGCGTACCAGTAAGCCCCAGAAGTGCTGCAATCGGCGCACCGAAATTATCCGTAGAAAGAAACACCACATACTTGGGAAAGAATTGAGCCATGATGGACACGATATTAAAGAGGCCACCACACAAGCAGATAGTATAGAAGAAAGGTTTACGCATAGCTTGCGACAGCGTCATGCCTGTAAGATGAGGTGCGAGACGCCCTTCTCGTCGCTCGGCAGCATCAGCTGCAGCGCCATAAGGCAAAAGCCCTTTGTCCTCGGGGTGACTACGAATACACAACAGCGTGAACGGCACACTCAATACAAGCGCAACAATACCGAATACCAAATAAGTAGTACGCCAGTTCGATAGGTCATGACCAATGAGCGACTGACCCAGCAAGTTAAATACCACGCCACCGATACCAGTAAACGCCATACAGAGACCAATGCAGAAGCCGGCCCTCTTCTTGAACCAACGGTTCACCAGAACCGGAACAAGTAGCCACAAGTTACAAATTTCCCCAAAACCTATAAGAACACCTGAGAGCCACCACTGCCACACTTGTGTATAGGTAGACATAAGCAAAATACCCATGCCAACCGATATCGCACAAATAGTGGACACAATGCGCACATCGAACTTCTCCAAAAGATTACCCATAATGGGAGCCATAGCCATCATGGTAAGGTAGATGATAGTCATATAGAGCGTAAGCTCAGCCGTAGCCACACCGAGATAACTACATACGGGTGCATAAAACAGGCCCGGGCAACTAAATACAATGGCAGCAGGTCCGAAACATAAAAGAATACCGGTGAGCACAACTAATCGATGATGCCACGTCATACGCTGCGTAGAATCGAATTGAGCCATAGAAGTATCGCCCTCCCTTTTGTTCGCAACATCCGTATGTTCTCCTACGAGCAATTGTTGAGATTTTGCGCTGTAGCACCCAAGCATCTCAAATTTCGATGCGCCCTACAGCAGCATACCGGAGTTGCGCGCTACGCCACCAGTGGGCGTTGCGCGCAGTCCAGACTGACAGAGATCAAGGTAAACGTTATTCGGTCCAGCGAGCCTTGATTTTCTTGAGATTCGCAAAGGCGTACAAACCACAAAGCAGTACGATAACCTGGCCTACCAAGCCTACGATAAACACGCTGGTGTAACCGAAGTTCGAGCCAAGGAAAGCCCAAATAGTCGCACCAAACGCACCCATAAGATTCACGAATACCGATACACGAGAATAAATCTCGGAGTACTCACGGGTACCAAACACCTGACGTACCACGATCGGACACAGCACCACAGCACTGGCGAAGAAAAAGCCATAGATGCACGCGCCAGCATACAGTGATATCTCAGACTGAACGCCCAACCACACAAGCAGGATGCCCGCCACGCCTGCCACAAAAGCAGCAATCATGGTCGTGCGAGCATTCTTGTCGGCGAAGCCACCCATAGCAACCTTAGAGATAGCCTGAGCAATCATAACTGCTACCGACATAATGCCACCAACCACAGCAACATCATAAGCAACCGTGCCTGCTGCACCTAAGGAGCGCATGTAGGACGGAAACTGCGGAGCAATAATGGTAAGCAGATTGATAATTCCAGCATAGATAAACACAACATAAAACACCGGGCTTTTCATAGCCTCAGAAGCAGACAGACCGCGAGGCTTTTCCACCGTGCCATCGGCAGCTACTTCGGCACCGTAGGGCTGCAAGCCCACTTCCTCAGGCGTAGAGCGTATGCAGAATAGCGTGAAGGGAATGGAGGTAACGAGCGCAACCACGCCCCAGATAAGATAGATAGTCTGATACGGCGTGCCACCGGAGTTCAGCGCCGTGAACAGCGAGTTCCAGATGGCACCACCCACGCCTGTCATGGCCATGCAGATACCGATAAAGAAACCGGCGCTCTTCTTGAACCAGCGGTTCATGAGTGTAGGGATGGCAAGCCAGAGAATGGATATCTCACCCAAGCCCAGCAGCATGCCTGAAATGTAGAACTGCCAAATCTCGGTATACATACTCATAAGAATAAAGCCCACGCCCACAAGCGTGGCAGACACCGTCAAAATAATACGGATGTCCATCTTCTGGATGAGTTTACCGGCGAGCGGTGATACTACGGTCATAGTAAGGTAGAGCACGGTGATGTAGAGCGCGAACGGAGCAGTATCCACCGCGCCGGATGCCGTGACCATCCCCATGGCCTCGGACACGACGGGCTGGAAGTTCGTCCACGTGGAGAACGTGAGAGCCGAACAACCGAATGTGAGCATGATGCCGGTAACAATGAGCAGTATATGCCGCGAGCTCATCTTCGCTTTCTGTGTTCCAGTACTCAAGGGAATCCTCCTTCTTGGTCGCTCGGCTGCTTGCACCTGCACTCCCCCGTTTTCCGCGACGTCCACGGAAGAAGGTGCACACAGTCCAACGAGATCGGGTTAAAAAATATGCTGAGAACGAACCCTTGGTGAGTATATTGAGGGGTGAGCGGTGAAATTGGGACCAACAGAATGATAAGAATGGGTAAACATGCGCGTTTTGCATGAATCAATACGGTACAGAATCGCCTTTGTGGGTAAACCAAAGCAGGCTCAGATGTCCTACCTGCGTCAACGGACCTAATCGAGTAGGAGGGCGGATGTCCCCTTACATCCGCCTTGAAGGCGATCCGTAAACGGAGGAACCGAAAACGCGCCGCCTCGCTTACTCGTACTTGCGCATGACGAGCGGGGCAGCGATGTACACCATGATCTGATCGGTTCCCTCAGCCATTTGAAAGCCGCGACAATCCTGCCAGATAGAAGAGACGCGCTCACTTTGAGTGTAGCCGCGACCGCCAAATATTTGCATGGCATCGCTCGCCACCTCGGTAGCAGCCGCAGGCACATAGCGTTTCATGAGCGCCACGCTCAAGCGATCACCTGTGCCCTGCTCAATCTTCCAAGCATTCTTGTACACGGAATTGCGCATGTTATCAAGCTTTACTTCCATGTCAGTGAGCATCTGCTCAATTTGCTGAAAGTTGGCTATTTGCGTGCCGAACGCCGTGCGGCTACGCGCGTAGGCCACGGCATCTTCCATGGCTGCCTGCGCGAGTCCAAGCGCCGTAGCACATGAGAACAAACGGCCAATTTCGAACAGATGAAACAATTGGGGGAAGCCGGCATGCTTGCCATGTAAACGCCAGCTTTCGTCGAGGCGCACATTCTCAAAGATAACCGTAGAGAACGGCAGCATGGACTGGCCGATCTTTTGTACGGGATATACCTTGATGCCGGGCTGGCTGTGAGGAACAAGCCAAAACGATAGCGCAGGGTACCTCCCCGTCGGAGCATCTTGGTCGATGGCGGCCACAAGCAGGTACGGGGCATACTCGCCGTTGTTTACGAACGTCTTTGTGCCGTTGAGCACGAGTCGTCCGTCGATGGTGCGCGCTGTGGTGCGCATATGCATGGTGTCAGAACCACCCTCCGGCTCAGAGATGGCCAGCGCAAATGCTAAACGCCCCTCATCTTGGTATCCCGCGCGCACAAACTCGAACTGATCGGTTCCCGCAAATTCTTCCATGATCTGGAGGTTAAGAAAATCGTTAGGGATAGGCAGCGCCGCTCCTGACGAACGCGCAAGTTCTTCAAGCACAAGCGTCTGAGCCATAATGTCATAGTCAACGTGACTACGGCGATGGACGACACCGAAACCATTAAAGTCGAGGTTCACGAACTCACGTAGAACCTCGTCAGGCAAACCAGCGTCGTGCTGCCACTGACGCACCGCCTCACGCGCGAAATACTGATCACCAAATATACGTACCGTATCGATAAGCTTCTGCTGATCTGCCGAGAACCCGAAATCCATATCGCTTCCCCTCCTCGTCGTTATGCCCAGTGTAGCCGATGCAACCAAACCCGTCGATGCTGTCAAGGATAAGGCACAACGAATAGGCCCTATTCGGCCACCAGTTTTTCATATTTGGGTAAAATGATGTTAGATAACTCTAGGATTCGCATGTACCCGAGTGGCTTATTCGATGCCAGGATTACGCGGAAAGTAGGATTCGGGCGGTGGCTCATCGGATAAAACAGAGCCTACAAAAAAGAGCGTTACCATAGCAATAACACAGGTACGGCCCCTTGAATCTTTAATGACGGTTTCTATGAGTGCCGTAGTACGTCCATTATGCAGCGCATGCGCCTCAACCGTTACGCTGTCGTTTAATTCTAGACCGCACACAAAGTCGATGGCAGTATGCTGCGTAACGTTATGCTTACCCAGTGAATAACCCGCCATGCAGGCGGCGACATCAATGAGGTACATAAGGAAACCGCCATGTGCCCTGCGAAACAGGTTGGCCGCCTCCTCGGGTATGACGACGCGGTTGCGAACGTAACCGTATCGCAGATCGTCGTTCACTACCGCATCAAAGCCGCCCAAATCACTTAAGTGGTTAAGGCAGCCTTCACGCACATAATCGGGAAGGCTGCCACAGCGCTCGAATGAATCCCTGGGCGACGCGTCCAACGCGTCGCCCATCTCATTTTGCTGCTTGTACTCAACCATCACCCAAACCTATACTCCACGCCCATGGTGGGGCCAGGATTGTCCCACTTCTTCACGATGGTGCCCTCGCAAGCAATACGACACGTGCCACATTCTAGACAACCAGCGTAGTCGAAAGACTTAGCACCGCTCTCATCACGTTTGTAAAGTGCGGCGGGACATACACGAATAAGCTTGTCGAATTCCACATCGGATGGATTGTCAACCAGTTCGATATGAGCCGCATCTTCATCCACTTCATACTTGTTCAACGCGAGGAATTCGTCGACGTTCACGGTGATGTCGTTTATCTTACTCACAGCGACTTCAGAGCTCCTCTCACTTCACGGGCCAGTTTGAACAGGCCACGTTTCTTCACGATAGGCATTAAACGCTTGGTGAGATGTGCCTGCGGCTTTCCGTCGACACAAAACATTGCGTTGAATATCTCCTTTACCATGACAGGGTAGTCGGTAAACATGCGGCCCCAATGCTCCATGGTTTCAGGCCACTTCCGAAACGTCTGCAGGTCTTTGATGACGAAGGAGTCCTCCATTGCCTGCTTGTAGGAGGAAAGGCCGGCCGCGCTCGTGTCGCCCGCATTGATGGCCTTAATGGCTGCCTCGGCCGCCATCTGGCCCGACGCTACAGCAAAGTCCATGCCGCGCACCTGATACCCCATGTTCATACAAAGGCCCGCCGTCTCGCCGGCGATGACGCATCCGTCGAAGACGTATCGGGGAACCATGTCGAAGCCGCCCTCGGGAACCATGTGGCCCGAATGCTCGACCATCTTCGCCCCCTTAATGATGGGAGCGACTGCCGGATGGTTCTTGAAGTCCTCGAGCATCTGGTAGACCGGGGAGGGGTTCGCCTCGGCCGCCGCCATGGATATGGTGACCACGAGACCCAAGCTGATGGAGTCCTTGTTGGTGTAGAGGAAGCCGCCGCCCACGTTGCCGTGGGTGCAGTCGCCCACAAACAACATAGCCGCGCCCTCGCCTTGCGGCACCAAGAACCGATCCTCGATAACGCTTGCAGGCAGCTCAAAGACCTGCTTAATGCCTACAGCCATTTCATGAGCCTTCGGGCGGGGGTTGCCGAGGCAGCGCTCGGACAGAAGCGAATTAACGCCCTCGGCCAGAATAACCACTTGCGCCGTAATTTCATCCTCGCCAGCACGTACACCGGTCACACGACCCAATTCATCCTTCAGCAGCTCCTCGACAGCAATGCCGCAAATGTATTCCGCACCCACATCCTCAGCCTTGCTGGCAAGCCACTGATCGAACGGCGCTCGCAAAACAGAGTAAGAATCTTGTCCTTCAGCAGCCAGTTCAGGACTCGTAAAGTCAATGGCCATCTGCGTGGAGGGATCCATAAACGCCATGCGCTCGTGAGTGATTTTACGCTCGAGCGGAGCCTCCTGCTCGAAGTTGGGGAACACCTTTTTCAGTGAGTGGGAATAAATGCGCCCACCTGTCATGTTCTTGGCGCCAGGAAAGTTGCCGCGTTCAACAACCAGCACGCTCTTGCCCGCCACAGCAGCCGTATAAGCGGCCACGGAGCCAGCACAACCCGAACCCACGACAATGATGTCGAAATCTGCCATGTTCCTCTCCTTACAGCACAGCGACTAACGCAGGAAGAACGGTTTTAATGTCGCCCACCAGACCGTAATCACACTGCTTGAACACGGGTGCGCTCTTGTCTTTGTTGATAGCAAACATGGTGGTGGCTCGATTGCAGCCCACCATGTGCTGCATTTGGCCGGAGATGCCAGCGGCCACGTATACCTTCGGGGAAAGTATGAGGCCCGAAACACCCACATAGAGTTCGGTAGGAAGCCAGTTCACGCCCTCGGTGAGAGGGCGGCTGCAAGCCAGGCCGCCATTGATCTTAGCGCATAGAGCGCGGGCAAGATCGAGGTCAGCTTCCTCGGCAAAGCCGCGACCCGCAGCCACAACTGCGTCGGCCTTGAACAGGTCCACGCCACTCTTCTCGATGGGCGTAGAAGACACGAGCTTCACCGGGTGGGCCGGAGCCACCCAAGCGACCTCTTCGACGGTGCCCTCGCCCGAGGGATCGCAGTCGGCGAACACGCCAATACCTACCGTGTAGATGGCAACATTGCCAGCAGCCTTCTGCACGCGCTCGGCCACGCCGCCGAAGTACAGACTCTTGGCCCCGCCGTCTTCGAAGGCGATGGCATCGGTGATAACGGAAGTACCAGCATGCGCGGCCAGTTTACCCGCGATGGTCTTCATATGGCGAGTGGGCTCAACAAGCACGACAGCCGGAACCTCGGCGGCGAACACGGAGATAACCGTGTCGGCCGCGTCATCCAAAACGCAGCCGCCTGGCACGGAAATGCGTACAGTCTTGTCGGATACGCCCGAAGGAGCCTCTCCGAAGGTGACGAGCACAACTTCGTCGGCCAGAGTGCGTGCACCGGCGGCCAGTTCGAGGGCTGCATCCGTACGTTCAGCAATAACGAGTGCTTTCATAATGTCTTCTCTGCCTTTCTTCACAGCGGGGCTTATAGGGCGGCTTTGAGGGCGGCGGCAAACTGTTCGACAGCACCGTCGGTCGAAGCGTCGAGAATAGTGAGTTTACGGTCGGCCTGCTCCGGAGCGAGACACGACACCGTTTCGAGCGCCGTCGCTGGCACCGCGGCTGCGGCGGCCACATCCATAGGCTTCTTGCCCGCAGCGAGAATATCCTTCATGCCTGGAATACGAGGCACGGCGATGTCCGGGGAAACCGACACCACAACAGGCAGGGCAACCTCCACAACCTCAACCACATCTTCAAGCGTGCGCTCAACCACAACCCCGTTGCCGCTAACTTCAATCTTCGTGGCGGCGTTCACCACGGGCACACCCAGCTTCGTGGCCAGCTGCACGTCGACCTGCTGCGCATAGTTGTCGGCCGAACCATCGCCACAAAGAATCAGATCCCAGGCACCTATCTTGGCCACGAGATCAGCTACCACAGCAGCTGATGCCCGTGCATCCATGTTCGCACAAGCATCGTCGGCAGCCATAACCAACTCGTCCACGCCACGAGCAAGTACGTTCTTCTTTAGCTTGCTGTCGTCAATTGATGCGGGGCCAGCTGTTACGGCCACCACCTTAGCCCCCT
>JAEWYG010000141.1 GCA_023395755.1 Actinomycetes bacterium
CGCCTTAACAGCTTAAGCGGTGATCAGGTAGGGGATATTAGACGCCGGTTGAGTATTTTGCTTCGAGTTATGTCGAGGTGGTTGGAAAGGGGACGTGCGACTTATGGACGGCACCTGTAAACATCAAGCTCGTCGGGAAGAGATCGTATTTGCTGCGCGCGATCTGTACGAGGAGCGTGGGCTTGAGCATACCACTATCAAGGATATTGCAGAGCGCGTGGGCGTTGCTCGATCGCTTATCTACCATTACTTTCCCGATAAAGATGCGTTGACCGATGCGGTTCTTGATGATCTTGTTGAAGATTTTCTTGAGGCGCTGCGTTATTGGAATGCGCAGCGTGAGCACGGCAATGTTGATAAAGCTCTTGCGGATTGCTTGCGTCTGTTCCGCAATGGCATCTTTGAAAATGGTTCGTTTCGGTGTAGTCTAGCGAATACTGAGAATGCGGCCCTGTACCTGCATTTTATACAGGTGGTGGCAGATCGTATTGCGCGCTATATCGTCAATTCTACGGTAAAAGATTTCGAACGTTATCATGAAATCGAGATCGATCATGTATATGAAACGTTCTACATGCTGATTATTGGCCTGATAGGCCTTGTTCGAGCCTACCCAGAGATAAGCGATAGCACCCTGCGAGACTTGGCTGCTCAAACACTGCATATTGAGCGTTATCTGCGAGATGAACCGGAAGGTGGTGTAGCTACGCGTCCGGCTTGAGGTCGCGCGCGATTCGAATAAGGCGTCCAGCTAATACGTTCGAAAAAAGGTTTTAGTAATTTGGCAATACCCCGTTTGTAGGGAGGGCTTGCGCCCTCTTAGGTACGTGTATGCAGAGCACTGATTGGTATGGATTATGCGGAAATGTCGGTTCGCGCGGGAGGCGTAGATTGACCTGAAAGCCGCATAACAAGGAAAGGAGTAGCACTTATGGAAGACGTGGGAAAGGAAGCGGGCGCGCTGGCTGCCAAGAAGCCGAAGCGAAAGTGGCCCATTGTTGTGGGCGTAGTAGTAGCGGTGCTCGTGGCGGCAGGTGCAGGGTTCTGGGCGTGGCATGAGCAGCCCAGCTTCTGTAACGCCATCTGCCACGATCCGATGGATAACTATGTGGAAGGGTACTACCACGATGCCTCAGTCATGGCGTATACGCATCAGCAAGAAGGAAAAACTTGTCTTGATTGCCATGAGGCGAAGATAGAAGAGCAGGTGGCCGAGGCGGTGTCGTGGGTAAGCGGATCTTACCAGGTAGATGAGGTGGGCAACTTAGCTACCACCGGAGTGACAGCCGATAAGGCATTTTGTGCTAAAAGCGGTTGTCATGATTGGGATGCAGTTGTGGCAGCCACGCAAGACTGGGGCGGAGATGAGGGCGTGAACCCGCACCAATCACATCAGGGTGAGGCTATCGATTGTAGTAACTGTCATGTTGCGCACGGTACGTCGTATATGTACTGCAATACCTGCCACGATTATAAGATTCCAGACGGATGGCAGCAACCGCGATCGAATGAGGGAAAGGCGGCATAATGAAGAAAACAGCAATGGTCGCCTGCGGGGCTGCTGCACTTGCATTTGGGCTTTCCGGCTGCGCGAACTACGAGGGAACAGGTTCAAAAGATGCTGCAAGCGCTGAGCAGTTGGCTATGCGGCTGGATGACCCGTGGGCCGAATATGCGCGTTTGCAGGTTGATCCTGCGGCTAAAGCGCAGGGTTCGTATGCCGACGGTGTGTATATCGGTAAAGGTAGGGGCATGGATGGCCTGATTACAACCACGCTGCTTATCGAGAGCAATCACATCACCTGTATCGCAACAACGCAAGAGGGTGAAAGTCAGAGTGTCGGTGGTTACGAGGCTATTCGAGACGGTGTGTATGCATCTTTGATTGACGCCGCGCAGGGTTCAGACATCGACACGGTGACGGGTGCGACTATAACGACGGCAGGCGTGCGTCAAGCGGTGGATAATGCCCTTGAGCAGGCACGGCAGTAGGGGAGGTGCTAAGATGAGCGAATCCATGAAGAACGGCAAGCGTGCGGGTCTTTCCCGGCGTGATTTTCTCTCAGGAGCAGCAGCGCTTGTGGGTTCTACGGCTGCTGCTACTGCGCTGGCAAGCGTTGCTCCAGCAACAGCGATAGCCGAGGAAGCGGGCGTTATTGGCGATTGGGCGGCCGATGGTTCTAAGAACGTAACCGTACCCAGCAGCGCCGCGACCAACGCGTCGGCAAGTGACGGCACCTTCCGCGATCATAACGCGGCAGCGTTTCCGGCAAACGATGCCACTCCTATTTCTCCGCGGTCTGTACCTTCGAAGTGGGATTACGAATGCGAGATTTGTGTGGTAGGTGGTGGTGGCGGGGGCTTGAACGCTGCCGCACGCAGCGCTCAGCTGGGAGCCAATACTATTTGCGTCGAAGCTATGGGATTACATGGCGGCAATGCGCAATGCGCAGGTATGTGCGCGATTCTCGGTGGTTCAAAGTTGCAGGAATCTAAGCGTTTTGCTTTCCCCGAATATCCCTTCGACGCACGCAAGCTTTCCGACTGGGCCATGGACGAATATCACTATGCAGCCGACCCACACCTTATTTATCGCATTGCTGAGTCGGGTGGCATTTGTATCGACTGGATGGCCGATTGTGGCGTGCAGTGGCGTTTGGGTGAGGTTCCGGTATATGTCGCACCGAAGAATTCAACGCTTGACCACCACGTGCAGAAGATGAAAGATGCTACCGATGCCATGTTTGCATTTGGTCAGCGTCACGGAGTGGATTACCACTTTCAGAGTCCGGCCGAAGCACTGGTAGTGGATGACGACGGACGAGTAGTGGGTGTCGTGTGTCGTGAAGATTACGACCACGAGGTGTACATTCATGCAACGCGTGGGGTTATTCTCACCGCGGGCGGTTTCTGTAACAACAAGGCCTTGTTGGATAAGTACATTCCTACGGCAGCTATGGGCTGTGCGTCAAGCTACCTTACCGGTGGCGAAACGGGCGAGTGTTTCCGCATGGGTCTTGGTGTGGGAGCCGATGTATCGGGCTTTAACAGCTCAGCTTCGTTTGACGGTGGTGTGGACTGGCAGGCCGAAGGGGGGCAATGGGCACGTTTTCTCTACGATGGCATGACGCAACTTTCGCGTCAGCCTTGGTTTACGGTTGATCGTTGCGGAAATCGCTTGCGTTACATGGACAGCCGCGTGAAAAAAGACGGAGCAGATGCCATCTATGCGCTGGGAGATCTGGCAACTATTCAGATGACACCCCCGGGACACCGTAGTTATATTATCTTTGACGCTCATTACGAAGATCATCTTGCCGGATTTGCTCAGGAGCATTGTCGTAAGCTTATCACGCCAGATCTTGAGCAGATTGATAAGGTGCCCGAGCATTATCGCGATTGGCATCACGGTGTGCAGGATGCGATTGATGCCGACGTGCTGAAACGTCGCGATACGCTGGAAGAGCTTGAGCGCGACTTGGGCTTCCAGCCTGGTGTGCTGCAAGCAGCGGTAGATCGGTGGAACGAAACCTGTGAGCTCGGCGAGGATGACTTTATGTATCCCATGGAACCTGAATGGTTACATACCATTAAGGACCCACCGTTCTATGGCTGCCGAATTGGCGGCAATCTGTATGGAACGAAGGCTGGGTTACTTATTAACGATGAGATGCAGGTTGTTTCTACGAAGGGTACGGTCATCCCTGGCCTGTATGCAGGCTGGCATACGGCTGGCGGTGCGTGCGGTGAGAACAGCTACATCGGCGATCCTATTCTCGGGTCACTCTTGGGCGATGTGAGCCTAGCGTTTTGCGGCGGGTATTTGTGTGGCACGTTCGCCGTGCAAAACGAACGGGGAAGTGAGGAGAAGATATGAGTGGAAAGGTAAGCGAATTGGTAGGCACCTCGCAAGTTGAAAGTGCTGGCCAAGTTGAGAAACATCAATCGAACGAGACCGCAGCCTTGGCTGGAGAGTCCGCTGGTGAGCGTCGGTCGGGCGGGGCGCTCGTTTCGTCTCCTTCTCTAAAGGACGTAGGCCGATCGTTTCTGTACGCGTTCGGCGTGGCGTTTGCGGTGGCTTTGATCGGACGCATTGGTCTCGCTCTTATGGATGCGTTCGGCGTGCTTACTTATGACTATATTGCGGCATCTACGGGTACGCTATTGAACCAAGTGTGTTCGGCGCTCACGGGGCCGGCACTCGTGGCGTTTATGATGTTGGGCGGCTTAGTGTGTGCGTTGTCGGTTGCGGCGGTGTTGCTGTATGCCTATTGGTATAACCGCGGTGTGCAGCGACTTGCTAGCTTCGGGCCGGCACTTGCCGCAGGGGCTGCTACAACAGTGGCGGGCCTGGTGTGCGCGCTTGTGTTTGCGAGTGGCATTATGTCGGCGGTGCAAATGGCATCTATGAAAACGAAACTTGTAATGGACGGTTCTATGTTGCTTATGGGTTTAATGCTGCTCGTAGCCATCGTGCTGCTAAATGCTGCAGCTTGTGTGGTGGCTTGTACATGCATTGCGCGAGCGAAAAGCCCAAAGCGTGTGGGTGTTGGCATGATAGTTGCTGCGTTGGGGTGCGGTTTGGTGGTTATGGTAATTGCAGTACCTGCGTTTGCTTCCCTCAATGTTGCACATATCAACGGCTTTGTATCCGCAGGTTGGTTCACTTTGGCAGCGGCGGCAAATGCGGCGATATTGGTGCTGGCGGTGCAGCTTGCAAATCGGGCTCTTAGTGTGCCTAAAGCCCCTGCTACATCTTCAGGTTTGGGGTCTCATTAACGGGGTTTGGAGGTTTTACTACAACTTAATTAGCAGATCCCCTTAACAAGTATCGAGAGAAAGAAGCCTTCCATGTTGTTCCAAGTTTATGGCGAGAACGCCCTCTACCAATGGGCTGGGTGGGCCATGGTGTTTGTTGGTCTTATTCTTATTAATGAGATAGCGCGTCGATCTAAGGCTGGTGGCATCTTTTGCTTCATTGCCGTGCCAGCGGCCCTGACCGTCTATTTTGCAGCTATTTACGTGGGTGCGGGCATGGGCGCCGAATGGGCGCTGAATAACCCCACCTACATGCATATGAACAGCTGGTTTCATTATGCGAAGCTTTACGCGGCCACCATTGGCTGTATTGGCTTCATGGCCATTAAGTACGCATGGGGGCCAGGAAAGAAGCACTGGTTTCTTTGCTTCCCGTTCGTTATTGTGGCTATAAATATTCTCATTGCTGTGGTCAGCGATTTTGAGAGTGCTATTCGCGCATGGGGTACCACGTGGGTGTCAACCGAGGGCGTGACGCTTTATGGTGGTTGGCATAACGTGTTTAATGGCGTGGCGGGTCTTATTAATATTGCTTGTATGACCGGCTGGTTCGGTATCTATGTGTCAAAGAAGAAGCAGGATATGTTGTGGCCTGACATGACTTGGGTGTTTATTATCGCTTACGACCTGTGGAACTTCTGCTACACCTACAACTGCCTGCCCACGCATGCCTGGTACTGTGGTCTTGCGCTGCTGTTGGCACCTACCGTGGCTGCATTCTTCTGGAACAAGGGCGGCTGGATTCAAAATCGTGCGTTCACCTTGGCTGTGTGGTGTATGTTCGCTCAGGTGTTCCCGGCGTTCCAAGACTACAGCGTATTCAGCGTGCAGTCGGTGAACAACCCGAACGTGAATTTGGCGGTGTCGGTGATAGCGCTTTTGGCGAACGTAGCGGCCTTCGCCTACATCATGTATCGCGCGAAGAAGCTGCATCGCAACCCGTATATGCAGGAAGTATTTGTTGGCACCAAGGATTACGAGCAAGCCATGGCACGTCGTGAAGACGTGCAATCCATCACGGCCGCGTAGGGGCGACAGCGGGAAGTTGGGCGAGGCTGTTTGGACTACTGGAGGGTTTGCATCGTCTCCAAAAGATAGTACACGCGCCGTAGGTTCTTATGACCTACGGCGCGTGGCTGTTGGGCGGGCTTGAAGCGTGGTTTGGCGACCTGTGTCTCGTGCCGTTTGTGCAAAGAGCACGTCAGTATTGCAAAAATCGCCTTCGTGAAGCGATTTGGCGGCTCTGAACACCAAAAAGAGCGTTCAATCAAACGTGCAGATATTTTCTACAAAATCGAATAATCATTTGAGCAGGCGTTTCTTTTCTTTTGTATTTATTGGCCTGTTTGATGGCCTAAAAAATCGCTTCAGGAAGGCGATTTTTGCAAATTTTCCCTGTGAGGACGTGTGTCTGCTGCTCCCTGCACCTGCCTCAGGCCCCTGCGATCCGCCTCCGCTGGTGCCAACGACACCGGCGACAGGATTTAGCTTTGGGTGCTGTACTTAAGTCGTTGCTCACACAGGTCTACACGCCGCGCAACTGTGTGGCAGGAACGTAGCTGCGTAATTTGGGAAGCAGTGCCTCGAGCTGGTTGGGTTCGTAGGCGTGCAGTGTGCCTGCGCCCAACAAGATAGAATCGGCGTCGACGAAGCTTTGCAGGTGCCATGCAGCAGCGCCTTTAATCCAGCGGGCGATGGACAATAGGTCATCAGGGGAGTGCAGCTCACGCACTACCGTGGTGCGGAATTCATAGGGCAGCTGTCCGTCCATTAGGAAGTCGATTGAATCTTGTAGAGACGCAAGGTCAATGCTGACAACACCAGCGGTTTCACCGTAGCGCTCGCGGGTGTTCTTTATGTCTATAGCCACATAGTCCACTAATTCTGCTTCTATCAGTTCGCGTAAACGTTCAGGGAAACTGCCGTTTGTGTCCAGCTTTACCGCAAACCCCTTTTGTTTGATGCGCGCGCAGAAGTCGGGCAGGTCGTGTTGTAATAATGGTTCGCCTCCGGTGATACACACGCCATCCAGCAGTCCGCGTCGTTTTTCGAGGAAGGCGAAGAATTCGTCGGTTGAAATGTTGTCGGTAGATTTGTTTTCAATCACCAACTCGGCGTTGTGGCAAAACGGACAGCGAAAGTTGCACCCTGGCAGGAACACGGTTGCCGCTGTTCGCCCTGGAAAGTCAAGTAAGGTAAGTTTCTGCAATCCAGCTATTCTCATAAAGAAAATCTCATCTCAATAATAGGAAATTATTTTTTGTTGCTGATAAAAGCGACAACTTTTTGCTGTTTGCGTAATCTGATTATAAGACAAACGATCTCGATCCTTTAAGGAATCAAGATCGTTTGTTGAACATCTGTGGTGGCTACTCACTAGGGAGGTGGTAGCATTTATGACATTTTGGAATCGAAGGTAACCATGCGGTGTTTCCAGCTTGATTTTGCTAGATCGCGACAGCAGTTGATGGTAACCCGTAGAAGCTAAGCCTTTACCTAAGCATACGATGGAGGCCTCTGGTATGTTTCAGTGAAATAGCAGAAAAAAGAAAAGTAGAGTGTCGCGGTATAATGCAAACCGTCTGAACTGTTTCGAGAAAGGCATCAGCTATGTCCGCACCTTCTGCTGTCATTGACCGCATGCGATCTGTTATTGCCGAGCGTGCTTTGGTTACCCCCGACGCGCCGGTGCTGCTTATGGTTTCAGGTGGATCGGACTCTACGGCACTTGCCTATCTTGCTTGCGAATTGCACGAAGCTGGCGACATTGGTGAGTTAGCCATGTTGCACGTGAATCATCAGCTGCGTGGCGAGGATGCCGATGGCGATGCTCGCTTCGTTGCTCGCTTAGCCGAGGTGCTGGGCGTTCCTTTGTTCTCCTGCGAGATTGATATTGCTGGCGAAGCTCAACGTACGGGAGAGAATGTCGAGGCTGTTGCCCGCCGCGAGCGGTATTTGGCAGCAAATGAAGCACTCGAAAGTCTTTGCTTGCATGCCGCCGCCCCTCTTGCCGACGGACGCATTTTTACGGCGCATACCATTGATGACAGGGTTGAGAGTTTTTATATGCGCTCCATTGTGGGCACGGGGCCGGGCGGGTTTCGTTCGATGCGCTACCGCAACGGACCCGTTGTGCGTCCGCTGTTGGAGGTGAGTCGTGAGGATTTGCGTTTGTATTTAGCCGAGCGCAAACAGGCAAGCGAGCAGGTGGTAGAAGATGAAAACGGTAATCTCTGGCGCGAAGATGCTACGAATGCGCATACCGACCGCTTTCGCGCGTATGTGCGTCATGAGATAGTGCCGCGTGCGAAGGAACGCAACCCACAGCTGCTTGAAGTGCTGGGGCGTACGATGAATCTTATTGCCGACGAGGACGATCTGTTAGAGAAATATGCTGAAGAGCTCGTTGTAGATCAAGTTGTCTGGATTGAACAGATTGAAGGACGGGCTCCCGATTATTCTGTTGGTTGCGTATTGGCTCCTGCGTTGGGCGGCGAGCCGCGCGCCCTGCGACGCCGCGTGGTTGTGCGCTCACTTGGTCTTATGTTGGGTGCCGAGGCACGTGTTGAAACCGCTTCGGTAGAGGCAGTGCTCGACGCATATGATGATACGGGTGTTCCCTTTGGTGGTTATGTGGCCAACATTCAAGGTGACCTCGCCGTTAGTGCCAATAAACAAGGGGTTCGCATTGAGCCTATGGTGGCTTTTCGTGCCCGCCGTAAGAGGGTTTAACGTAAGGCGACCTTTGGCACTGTTGCCGAGAGTGGTGAGATTTTGGCTGAGGTTTTAGTAAGTCGTTGCGCGGAAATCGTGGATAGAAGCGGATGGCAGCACACTGCGTTACAATAGTGCGCATGGAAAAAGAACAGAACACCCAAGCCGACGCGGCGGCCGAGAAGCCGTGCGTCGAAGCTGCCGACACTGCTGCGTCGGCAGAGGTCGACCTTTCAACATTCGACATTGTTTTGGCCAGCGGGTCGCCGCGACGCAAGCAGTTGATGGAGGATGCGGGAATTGCATTCACGGTGCGTGTGTCGGAAGTAGACGAGGAGCTCGACGCCGATCTTCTGGCTGACCCTCCCGAGGCAGCTAAAAAATTGGCCGAACGTAAAGCTGGCGCGGTTGTGCAGGAAGTTCTTTCCGAGGACTACCGGGGTATGGCTATGGTATTGGGCGCTGACACCATGGTGGTATGCGACGGTGAGATATTCGGCAAACCTAAGAACCTCTCGGATGCAAAGCATATGCTGCGCCGCCTTGAAGGCAGGACGCACGAGGTACTTACTGCAGTGTCGGTGTGGCTGGTGGCTGCACCTGAGCCCGAAAAGATATCGCTCGGTTTTCGCACCTTTGTTGAATCGACGGCCGTAACCTTCCATGCGCTCTCAGATGAGCAGATCGACGATTACCTGCGCCAAGGAGAGTCTTTCGACAAAGCGGGTGCTTATGCGATTCAGGGGGCAGGGGCAGCTCTGGTGGATCGCATTGACGGGGCTCTTGATACTGTTATTGGCATGCCAGTGCAGCGTCTGTTGGAAGAGTTTCCTGATCTGCGCTGAGGATTTGTATACGCCCTGTTCCCATGAGGGAATGTAAAAATCGTGGCCCTTGGCTCAGCGTTACCATCTTGTCGCCATTTCTCAGGGGGGCAATGGTACACTAGCCAAATCTCAAGGTAAGTGCAACGCCGCTGTTCATGCATCGTGTTTCGATGTGAGACGTGGGGGAACTGTTGTAAACGTAACGAAGAGGATGCGGAAACTGTGCATAACGATATTGCGGAAGTGCTGTTCACTGAGGATGAAATCGCTCAGCGCGTAGAAGAAATTGGTCGCGCTATTACGAGCGACTATGCTGAAAAGGACAGTATTGTCCTCATTTCCGTGCTGCGCGGTGCAGCCATTTTTATGGCTGACCTTGCTCGGCAAATTGAGTTGCCAGTAGAGATGGATTACATGGCTATCTCGTCGTACGGCAATGGCGCAAAAAGCTCGGGCGTTGTGCGTATTCTGAAAGATCTTAGTTCCGAAATTGAAGGTCGCCATGTTATCGTGGCCGAAGACATCCTCGATTCAGGTCTTACCCTGAAGTATTTGATGAAGAACCTGTCATCGCGCCAGCCTGCTTCTATTGAGGTGGCAACGCTTTTGCGGAAGAAGACGCGTGCGCAGGCGAAGATCGATTGTAAATATGTCGGTTTCGAGTGCCCCGACGAGTTTATTGTTGGTTATGGGTTGGATTATGCTGAGCGTTACCGCAATCTGCCCTACATTGGTATTTTGAAGCCGGAGATCTACCACTGATGACCAGCTTCCAGGCTAGGCCGTACCTCGCTGGTGCGGGCTTGGGTGATGGATGCGAGACACACGGCAGCAGAATTGCACATTGCGAGCAAGACATCGCAAAGTACGAAGGAAGCTGACCGGACGAGAAGGAAAGTAAGACCATATGGCACAGCAAAATAAACCTCAGCAGAGCAAGCAGCCGCAATTTCAGCAGCCCAGTCCACGTACGACTATAATCTCGGTGCTGCTGTTCATGCTGGTAGCATTCTTCGTGGGCCAACAGTTTATGAACATGTCGAATACGACACAGACCGATAATCTTATTACGTCGGAATTCGTGCAGGCTGTTGAGCAAGACCGTGTAACAAAAGTAGTCTACGATGCCGGTGGACATACGGTTACGGGTACGTACTATCCGGCTATCACGGCAGGGTCGACGGCGGCCGACGCGTTCAACGAGGCGTTCCAGGCGCTCAATGCGCGTATGGCTACCATTAAGAATCCTGATACCGGCAAGGCGCTGGGTGGCGTGGGCACCTCCGACATCAAGGCTGCGACATTAGGTGAATCCCACAACTTCACCTCTACCTACGTAGGCCAAGATTCGCTTGGACAGCTTATGGCTGCCCACCCGAATATTCCCTACCAGATTCAACTACCCTCGGCACTCTGGGATATTCTTGGTACGTTGCTTCCCATTATTGCCATCGGTGCGTTGCTGTTCTTCTTCTTCTCTCAGATGCAGAAGGCAAACAATTCGCAGATGAGCTTTGGTAAAGCCAAGACAAAGAAAACCAGTGAAGAGCGTCCTGATGTGAAGTTCTCCGATGTGGCGGGTGTGGACGAAGCTGTCGAAGAAATGACCGAGATTAAAGACTTTCTTGCCAATCCCGCAAAATACCAGTCAATGGGTGCGAAGATTCCACGTGGTTGTCTGTTAGTGGGCCCTCCGGGCACGGGCAAAACGCTGCTTGCGCGTGCTGTTGCTGGCGAAGCAGGTGTACCATTCTTTAGCATCTCGGGTTCGGACTTCGTGGAGATGTTTGTTGGTGTGGGTGCTTCCCGCGTACGCGATTTGTTCCAACAGGCAAAAGACGCTTCTCCTGCCATTATCTTCATTGACGAGATTGACGCAGTAGGTCGCCAGCGTGGTACCGGCCTCGGTGGTGGGCATGACGAGCGCGAACAGACACTCAACCAGTTGCTTGTTGAGATGGATGGCTTCGAATCTAACGATTCGGTAGTCCTTATTGCGGCGACCAACCGTGCTGACGTGCTGGATCCCGCCTTGCTGCGCCCCGGTCGTTTTGATCGACAGATTGTGGTTGACGCGCCCGATGTGAAGGGTCGCGAGAAAATTTTGCAGGTTCACTCGAAGGACAAACCTCTAGGTAGCGATGTCGATCTGCCAAAGATTGCCAAGCTTACTCCGGGATTTACGGGTGCCGACTTGGCAAATCTCATGAACGAGAGTGCACTTCTTACGGCGCGTCGCAACAAGAAAATTATTACGCAGCGTGAAGTGTCGGAATCGATGGAACGCGTTATTGCGGGCCCGGAGCGCAAAGGGCGTGTGCTTGATGAGAAGACCAAGCACACTATTGCCTATCACGAAAGCGGGCATGCCCTCGTCGGTCACCTGCTATCACATGCCGATCCAGTGCATAAGATTTCGATTATTTCGCGCGGGCGTGCGTTGGGTTACACCCTATCCATCCCTAAAGAGGATAAGGTGCTGAATTCATTGGGTGAGATGCGTGACGATTTGGCTGTGTTTATGGGCGGCCGTGTGGCTGAGGAGATCTATTGCGACGACATCACTACTGGTGCCAGCAACGATCTTGAACGCGCCACGAAGATGGCTCGCGCTATCGTTACTCAATACGGCATGAGTGCTGAGCTGGGTACTCAGGTGTTTGGTCAGCCGAACCACGAAGTGTTCTTGGGTCGTGACTACGGCAACACGCAGGATTATTCTGAGGAAACCGCGCGTCGTATCGACGGCGAAGTGGCGCGCATTATGAAGGATGCGCACGATCGTGCTCACGAGATTTTGGTGACACATCGCGAACAGATGGATCTTATGGCTAGCGTTTTGCTGGAGCGAGAGACCGTTGAGGGTGAAGCGTGTCAGGCGCTGCTGGATAACGAGTGGGATGAGTACTTGAAACGCGAAGACGAGATCAACGCTCGCAAGGAGCAAGAAGAGGCTGATGCTCGTGCTCGCGATGAAAAACTTGCCGATGTGAACTGGCGCGATGAATCGGTGGAGCCGGGCGATCAAGACCCTAATCCGCCGTACCGCGATAGTGCCCAAGGAGCCGCCGCTACTCAGCAAGCGGATGCTTCGGTGCCGCCTGTGACAGCAGATCGGCAGTCGAAAGGTTTTTTGAACGAACTCGAGGAAGGCTTTCGCGAGATGATGGGCGATCCGAAGCCGGGCGATGACAATCGTAAGCAAGATTCTAAACCGGAGAACCGCCGTGATAGCAAGAAAGGCGACGGAGAGAATCGATGATCTGGCGTTGTTCAACGTATGAGTTTGACACCAAGATGCCCCTTATTATGGGCATCTTGAATGTAACCCCCGACTCGTTTTCCGATGGAGGCGAGTACGTGGGCCTTGAATCTGCCGTCGCTCATGCTGAGCGCATGGTGGAAGAGGGAGCCGCTATTATCGATGTAGGGGGCGAGTCTACGCGCCCTGGAGCAGCTGCCGTTACTGTTGAGGAAGAGCTAGCTCGTACGATTCCGGTAGTGGAGGCACTAGCTAAGCGCGGCTGGTGTGTAAGTATCGATACGCGTCACGCTGAGGTTGCGCGCGCTGCTGTTGAGGCGGGCGCAACCATTATTAACGATGTGTCGGGTTTTCGTGATCCTGCTATGGTTGAGGTGGCACGCTCCTGCGATGCGGGCTTAGTGGTTATGCATATGCAGGGTGATCCTGCCACGATGCAGAGAAATCCCGACTACGTCGATGTCGTCGTTGAGGTGCGCGATTATCTTCGTGACCGTGCGGAAGCATTAGAGGCGGCGGGTATTTCGCATGAACGTATCTGCATCGATCCTGGTCCTGGCTTTGGTAAGACGGCCAAGCAGACTATTGAGCTTGTGCGCAACTTTCAGGAGTTCGTTCGTTTGGGATACCCGGTAATGGCTGCGTTGTCTCGTAAAAGTTACCTTGGGTATGCCTATAAGATTGAAGACCCATGCGACCGTGACGAGGTATCTGCTTCAGAGGCACTTATGGCTTGTGAGTTGGGCGCGAGTGTCGTACGTACACATAATGTGGCAGAAACGGCCAAGGCACTTAAAGATTTGCGACCTTACGTGGTGCTGGGTTTGGGGTGTAACGTACCCTTGGTGGCTCACCCCGGTGAGGAGCGCGAGGGAAAAATCGCTCTTCTTAATCAGGCAATCACGGAACTATGTTCGCTACCCGATTCGCAAATTATCGATATTTCTAGCTTTTACGAGAGCGAACCAGCCTATTACGTAGACCAAGATGTATTCGTGAACGCGGTTGTGCTCATGCGTACGGGGCTTTCACCCAAGGAATTATTGAAATATCTGCAGGCCATTGAGAATAGTCTGGGCCGCGTGCGCGAGATTGAGAATGGTCCGCGTACCTGTGACGTGGATATTGTCGATTACCAGTTGTACGTGACTGATAATGATCTGCTTACGTTGCCGCATCCGCGCGCTCTTGAGCGAGATTTTGTAGTGACGCCTCTGCTTGAGTTGCTTCCTGGTCATGTACTCGCCGACGGAACGCCCGTGACGGATGAGGCTGTGACGGTAGGAAAAGCACTAAAACTGTGAGTGGGCCGCTTTTGTTTCGCGTTCGCTGCCTTGAGGAGACCACGTCAACGAACGACGAAATTAAACGGGCGCTTGAAGCGGGGGAGCCCGAGGGACTGGTTGTGCGTGCACAACGCCAGACGGGTGGGTACGGCCGTCAGGGTCGGAGGTGGATAAGCCCCGAAGGCGGCATGTATATGTCGCTCTTGTTGCGCCCTCAGGTAGAAATAAGTACGCTCCCCACGCTGAGCTTGATCGTGTCTCTTGCTGTGCGTCGATCAGTCCTTGCTCTTTCCCCTAGGCAACCCAATGATATTTTGGTGAAATGGCCCAATGATCTTGTAGTTCCATCTGATGACAAGCTCGCAGAATCGATTCGTGAAACGTATCGCAAACTTTGTGGGATTTCACTTGAAATGCATGCGCGCGGAGTGTGTGTCGGTGTCGGCGTGAACGTACTTCAAGATAAAAATACGGTATCGGTTGGAGGTAAAAACCTCCCTGTTTATCTGTCTGAGCTAGGATGCTCACGTTCTCTCGATGATGTAGCTCGGGTGGTTATGCGCGAGTTCGCTCCGCTGTATATCAAATGGAAAGATGAAGGTATTGCTCCCTTTCTTGACGAGTATCGCTCTTGTATGGCATTGATGGGCAGGCGGGTATGTATGCTTGATCAGGCGAGCTCTGTGCTTGCCGAAGGGGAAGTGGAGGGCGTAGACGAAACGGGTCGACTTATGATCCGCGATGCTTCGGGCTCAGTTTGTTTCCTTTCTTCTGGAGAAGCTCACCTTCGCTAAGCTCAACTTTCTGGCATCTACCGATTGTTTACAACGGAATGCCGATACCGCAGCATATATTTTTCTTTCCTTACCGCACAATACCAGGTACAATAGCGTGTTTGATAAAAAGGCAAGAAAGGCAAGCGAAGATATGGCAGCAACGGCGGTAGAAGCGAAATCACCCCTTATCCTCAACGAAGACAGCACGGGTGCTCCTTTGGGAAAAGACCCCAAAAACCCGGGACGTGACAACAAGGTAAGCCGTATGGGCACCGCTTCCATACCGCGGCTCATTACTGAGTTTGCTATTCCTGCCATTCTTGGTATGGTAGTAAATGGTGCGTATAACGTAGTCGACTCCATTTTTCTTGGTCAGGCCCTCGGTGAGATTGGTCTATCGGCTGCTACAGTTGCGAATCCAATTATGATTGTATTCATGGCTATATCGATGCTTATTGGCAACGGCGGAAACGCGCTTGCCGCTTTGCGTTTGGGTGAGGGAAGGCGCGTCGATGCTGAGATTAGTTTAGGAAATACCGTTTTACTGAGTGTGGTAGTGTCGGCTATTGTGGGTATTGCGGCGTTGAATCCTTCGTTTATCGATGGGCTACTAACCGCTTCGAGCGCCACCGATGAGGTACGACCCTATGCTCATGCATTCTTGCAGATCATATGCTTTGGTTTTATTTTTCAGTGTATTGGTATGGGGGTAAACAACTTTATTCGCACGGCGGGCGCGCCGAATCGCGCCTTGGTAACCATGCTTATTGGCCTGCTGGTGTCGTTGGTGTTCAACTACCTGTTTGTTATTCAGATGGGGTGGGGTGTGGTAGGTAGCGCTTGGGCTACGGTAATCGGTCAAGGAGCATCGTGCGTGGCGGTGCTGTGGTACTTCGTGTTTACAAAAAACGTACCGCTCAAGCTGCATTTCCGTTATATGGTTCCGCGTCTTAAAGTTGTTGGCACTATCATTTCGTTGGGTTTTGCTAGTTTTGCTGTTCAAGCGGGTATGGCGGTAGTGAACTTCGTTATTAATCACCTCTTGGTTCAGTACGGGGCTTTGAGCCCCATCGGTGCCGACGATGCGCTTGCGTCTATCGGCGTGGTGCAGCGCGTTGGTATGTTCACCGTACTTCCTCTGGTGGGTGTTGCGGTGGCCATTCAGCCACTGCTGGGTTTCAATTACGGTGCAAAACTTATTGACCGCGTTAGAAAGACGTTGTGGTACGGTATTGCGGGTGCTACGGCCATCGGCGCTATTATGTGGGTGCTGGTGCATTTGTTCCCCGAAGCGATCGTTGGGGTATTTGGTATCACTCATGCAGGCCTGGTTGATTTTACGGTGTTTGGGCTCAAGATGCAGTTGCTTATGCTGCCGTTGGTAGGTTTCCAGATTGTTGGCGCAAACTATTTCCAAGCTACAGGACAACCTCTGAAGTCTATCGTACTCTCGCTTACTCGGCAGATTATCTTCCTCGTACCTCTGCTGTTCGTGTTGCCAGAGGTGTTGCCGAGCATATTGCCCCAGTTTACAGGCCTTGAGGCGCTGTACTTTGCTATGCCTCTTGCGGACTTCCTCTCTATCTTTGTCACGATAATTTTCATCGTTATTGAAATGCGCCGTTTGAAGCGCCTTGAGCGAGGAGAGGTTAGTTCGAAGTTCTAGTGCTTGTCTGGCTTCCTGAGGCAATGCTATTGTCACCCCTTTACACCTTCTCGGGAGACGTTTGATTCGTTGTTGAGTTAGGCTTGTCGGCGACAAATCGGACGCAGCAACATTTTTGGCTGTATGGGAAGGGATGAGATATGGAGCAGGTTCAAGGTAAGATACAATCCACCTCGAGGACGCGTTCGATTGCGTTCGTGGGGCTTTCAATTGCGCTCATGGCGGTTTCCGCGTGGGTGTCGGTACCGTTGGGACCGGTGCCATTTACCTTGCAGACATTTGTGATGGTGTTTGCTCTTCTCGTGTTGACGCCACGTCAGTGCCTTGCTGCTCTTGGTGGTTATCTGATGCTTGGGGCTATCGGACTGCCGGTATTTTCTGCCATGCGTGGTGGTATTGGCATACTGGTGGGGCCAACCGGTGGGTTTCTTTGGGGCTTTTTGTTGGGCGCGGCCGTCGCTCTGATGTTTCTGCAGTTAGCTCGTACGCGTTTTAGGGCCGGTGCCGAGGCTGGGTACAAGAGCCTTATTCTCGATTTGGTTGCAGGCTTTCTTTTCCTGGCTGTGATGTATGTATGCGGATGGACGCAACTTATGGTGGTAGCTTCCCTTAGTCCTGCGGCGGCGTTTGCTACCGCGGTGGCGCCGTTTCTTATAGTGGATACGCTAAAACTTGTAGCTGCGGTATGTACGGCGCGTGCTGTGCGAAAGGCTCTGCCGCGCAAGTAATTTCTTCTTGCACAGGCTGAATGGGAAAAGGGACTGTTTTAGAGAGGGGCTTGCAAACTGAGAGAAGGGATGTTCCTTTCCGGCTTGCAAGCCCCGCTTGATCGATTTGAATTTCTTGCCCGTGTTCATCTCCTCTTGCGAAACGAGAACACCTTTGCCTTTATGCTTCGTAGAGCACAGCGCCCGAAGTAAAGCCTCCGCCAAAGGCGACAATTATAACTTTATCGCCACGTTTGATGCGCCCACAGGTATAGGCGTCGGCCAGCGCCATAGGTACACTCGCAGCAGAAGTATTGCCCGTAGTGGCTATGGATACCTGGAAGAAGTCCATTGGACGGTGCAGCTTTTTGGCGGCATACTTAATAATGCGCTCATTGGCCTGATGGGGGATAATGCACGCAATATCATCAAGTGAGACATTTGCGCGGATCAATACCTGATTCACCGCTTCAGTCATGGCTTCTGCGGCGAATTTGAACACCTTCGGCCCATCCATGTAGAGCACTTGGCGAGGACGGCCTGCCGCAACGAGTTCGGCAACGCCTAGTTCGGTGTCGGTACTCTGCTCTGCGACTCCTCTTGTATGCGAGTCTTCTCCGACAATGCCGCTTGAATCGAAAGGCTGTGGCGCATCATAGGTAGCGGGGCTAGTAAGGGCGTTGGTAGAGTCGTCCTGGTTTGCTATGAAGCTGCTCATAATGCCTGCACGTGTTTCGTCCCATTCGAGAACCGCTGCTCCGGCACCATCGCCAAATAGTACGCAGGTATTGCGATCGGTCCAGTTAGTAAGTCGGGTAAGACGTTCGGCACCAACGACGAGAGCTCGGCGGATGGGGTTACGTCCGGCTGCCCCGGCGACAGAGGGAGCAGAAGCGGCCATCATGCTTTCGGCGATAGTTGTGCCGTACACGAAGCCTGTGCAAGCGGCATTTACATCGAAGGCGACAGCGTGATCGAGGCCTAGGCGGCGGCGCAGCAAACCTGCCATCGAGGGGCAGACTGTGTCTGGAGTAATGGTTGCGAATACGACGAGATCGATTTCGTTCGCCTCGAAACAACGTTCAGAAAATCCACCTTTTGTCCAACCGAGGGCATCGCGTGCAGCGGCTTCGGCTAAGTCGGCATTTGTCTCTTTGACGGCCACGTGTCTGCTTTGAATGCCGGTGCGCGTGACGATCCACTCATTGTTCGTATCTACCAGCGCTTCAAGCGCCTCGTTTGCGACTTCGAGTGCGGGAACGGCTTTGCCAAATCCCACTAATGCACTGCCCACGATACTCTCCGTTCCTGCCGGCGGCTTGCATGTAGGGACATCGCAGTAATAGCTCTGCTGCATGCAGTCGCCGTGCTATTAAATACTTTGATAATCAAACTAAAATAATTATACGCGCGGACGTGGAAAAAAACGAACAAGCTGCAAAAAATGCACGAAGCAGATTGTTTAGTTGAAGGAGAAGATTCTTTTGTCATTTTCCTGTGACGATTCGCTTTTGGGAACGTATCGACTCTAAAAAAGTAAAAGAGTAATATGTACAATCGACCACATTCTTGAGGGTGAGAGACACTCGAAAAAGCAACCAAAAGATTTGTGCTTTCAGTTAACGAAAGTTAAGAACAACAGGTACGTTGTTGCCACGGTTACCTAGTCGCTTTTGAGCGAATTTTCTTAGGAGGGGATCGCTCGCACTTCTTAGATTAAACGAGGTAAGGAGGCTCTCCGATGCATTTCTTGAAGCGAGCATGCAAGGGGCATGCATGCCGTTGCGCCAAATATTGTCTCCGTACTTCTGACTTCGTCGACTTGTCGGCGTGGTGTGTCAACTATGGCTATGATTTCAAGTGCAATGGTTGCTTCCTTCATACTGTCTCGTCTAATAAAACAGCTTGGTATCGCATGTTTGCTCGTGGATGGAACACACGCTTGAGCTGCCGGAGGGAAACCCCGCGAAAGATAAAAAAGGGGACTGCATGATGAGGGGAAAATTCGGTAGAATCGCTGTCGCTGCTGCTTTATGGATGCTTGGAACGGTCTTGTTCTTTATGTTGTTGTTGCAGGTGCAAGACTATGCAAGTGTTACCAGCAACGCAGAAGCGGTTCGCGGCGGTACGCAACGCGTCGTTAAGATGGAATTAGCGGGGCAGCCTGTCGGGGGTGCCGAAAAGCGCGTGAATATGCTTTTAGACAAGCTTCAATCTGAAGAGGGATTGCGGCTCTATCGCGGGTCAGAAACTGCAGCTTTTGCGAAACATCTTGACGCGGTAGAGAACCAATGGAAGTTAATACTCAGTGAGATAGATGCTCTTGATCAGGGAAGAGGTTCTTCCGAGCGATTGCTCAATCTTAGTGAAACGCATTATGAGCTAGCTGGCGAGATGGTGGCGACGGCTCAGGCGCGGGCCGACCACGATGTATTTCGCATTGGCGCTATCTGTGCCGCAGTGTTTCTTCTTGCCTCCCTTATCATGGCGCTTATGCGCAACGGCCGAATGAACAAGCTCAAGGC
Source organism: Actinomycetes bacterium (assembly GCA_023395755.1). Lineage (GTDB taxonomy): Bacteria > Actinomycetota > Coriobacteriia > Coriobacteriales > Eggerthellaceae > Gordonibacter. Next base: position 19,582 of record JAEWYG010000141.1, read on the forward strand.
GGCCTACCATCTTGATCCGATTACAAAGCGCAAGAACATGCTTGCTTTTGAAGATCATGCAGGTCGAATTGTTTTGGACGCACCAAGTGATACTTACATTATTGCTTATACGAACATATCTAACTTTCGCTATGTCAACGAGGCTTATGGTTTTGAAGCGGGCAACCGTCTTATCCGAGCATTGGGCCGAATGCTTGACGAGCAGTGTCGGGGTAGCGAGGTGGCCGCCCATGCAAGCGCAGACCACTTCGTGTTGCTGCTGCGCGACGAACCTTATCGGGTTGAGCGACTTTGCGACTGTATCGAGGAAAGACTTCGTGCCTACACTGATCTGCATTTTACCAATGTGCTCTCGTTTGGGTGTGGCGCAAGCTTAGTGGAACGTTCGAGTACGGGGGTGTCTACTGCGATAGCTAACGCAGTAGCCGTACTAAAAGAATCTGTGGGTGGTGTCGGTGTTGCTTGGTATGACGAGGTATTTCGCGCTATGGTTGATCTACGGAGTCGTATTGAGCAATGCATGGATAGGGCTCTCGAGCAAGGAGAATTCCTTCTATATTTGCAATCGAAAAACGATCTTCGGGATGGATCGATCGTCGGTGCCGAAGCGCTTTGCCGGTGGAATTCTTCTGAATTGGGCTTCCTGCTTCCCAATTCATTCATTCCGGTATTTGAGAGAAATGGTTTTATCGTCCAACTTGATTTTCATATGCTCGATCGTCTTTGCCAGATTTATCCACTGTTTTCCTGTAAAGACGAGGCGCCCCTAGTGGTGTCGGTAAACTTTTCGCGGATAACTGTTTTGAGCGCCGATTTTGTTGATAGGCTAATTAGCATTGTGGATGCTGCTGGCGTACCACACGATTGCATTGAGATTGAGGCTACTGAGAGTGCTTTTGTTATGGGTGAGGACACGGTTATAAAGAGACTCTCGACGCTTAAAGATAAAGGGTTTCGATTAGCCATGGATGACTTTGGTACGGGCTACTCGTCGTTGAATTTGTTGTGTAAATTGCCTATCGACATTCTTAAGATAGATGGGGTCTTTCTTTCGGAAAGCTCAGAAGAAGAGCGTTCACGTTGCGTGCTAAAAAGCGTGGTAAACATAGCTTCTGAACTGGGTTTTGGTATGATTTGCGAAGGTGTTGAAACCAAGGAGCAGGCGCTGATGTTGTATAGTTTGGGCTGTAGGGTTGGGCAGGGCTATGTATTCTCGCGACCGTTACCTATTCCTGAGTTTTGTGCGCGATTCGGGGTAAAAAGGCCGAACTGATGCGGTGCGTCGGGTTATCCACAAAGCTTACTGATTAGAATTTGTTGCAATAGAAGGCAATGCCACGATGAAACAGGCACCGCCATCGGGCAGATTAATGGCCTCAACCGTGCCGTCGTGAGCCTGAACAACCGACTTTACTATTGCGAGTCCTAGTCCGGTTCCGCCGGTACCGCGGATGCGCGAGGCATCAGTGCGATAGAAGCGGTCAAACAACAACTTTGGGTCGATATCTCCAAAACCGGGGCCATCGTCTTTTACGGCAAGTATAGAGTTGCCGCGTAGGCCGAACAGTTCGATAGTTATCTGTCCTCCCGGCTCAATAAAGCGGCTAGCGTTCTCTACGAGATTAGTTACGGCCTGCTTGAGACGATCGGGGCTACCCAATACGTCGGGAGCTTCGCCTACGATTGACACGTTTGCATCCCGATCGCGCAGAATAGGTTCCAGCGCGTCACGCACATTGTGTGCTAAGTGTTTTAGGTTCACACGCTGTAACTCCAGGGGCAAAGCGCCATCTTCGATGCGTTGTAAGGTAAGAAGATCGTTTGTTAAGCGGCACAGGCGTTCGCTCTCGGCGATGATGATGGAGCAGAATTTCTCGTGCAGTTCGGGTGGCAGGTCGGGATCTTCTAGCATTTCAGCATTGCCGCGAATGGCGGTGAGTGGTGTGCGTAATTCATGGGCAACGTCGCTCACAAAGGCTGCTTGTCTACTTTCCTTCAAAACGAGATCGCGCTGCTGTGATTTTGTTTTGTCTACCAAGAGACCTAGTGTGCGTGAAAGCGTGTCGGCTTCGTAGAGACGCCCGTCGGAAGTGAAGGTTGCCTCACCCCCGGCGCGAACAATTTCAGTTTTCTTTACTAACATATGTAGTGGCTCAGCTAGAAAGTGGCCAATAATAAGACTGAGTACAAAGGTTATTAATCCCATGGGAATAAGAAGGAGAAACGCCTTCGGCGGTGTGTCGAAGGCGAAAAAGCAAATGAGTAGAATGATGGCCCCTGCTAGCAGCATAAGCAAGGTCGCTAGCAGGGAGAAATATGTCTGCAGCCTTTTTATTGTTTAAACCTATATCCGTATCCGCGGACTGTCTCAACGAGACCGGGGTCGTATCCCGCACCTTCGATTTTATCACGGAGTCGCTTGATATGGGTGTCGACAGTCTTAGTCTCCGTCAAGTATTCCCAACCCCATGCATCGCGTAGTAAGTCTTCACGTGAAACAACCTTGCCGGCGCTCTTCATAAGACTGGCGAGTAGTTCGAATTCACGTGGGGTTAGATCAATTTCTCCATGCTCTCCTGAAGCCGTGTGGGCATCTTCATCCAGCGTAATGCCGCCGGCTGAGATAGCATGGTTCGCACCAGGGAAGTCGCCACCAGGGCCGCGCCGCAGCAGCGCACGTACACGAGCGATGAGCTCTCGGACGCCAAAGGGCTTTGCCAGATAGTCGTCCCCTCCGATTTCTAGGCCTACGACTTTGTCGAGCTCGGTATCGCGTGCCGAAAGAAAGAGTACAGGTACCGTGGTCTTGGCTCGTAGACGGCGACAAAGTTCGTAGCCATCCATGCCCGGTAGCATGATGTCCAGTACGAACAAATCGTAGGTGTTCTTCGTTGCGAGAGCTAATGCGTCTTCGCCGTTGTCAACTACGTCAGTATAGAACCCTTCTTTTTTCAGCGCATAGCTGACAAATTCAGTAATGGAAGGCTCGTCATCGACAACGAGAATGCGATTCGGTGTATCGTTCATGTGATACCTTTCTTTAGCGCGTGCGGTCATTGAAAGGAAACCGTTTGCCTCTTGATATAATAATCATCCGCAACTATATCTGGTTTTGTCCGTTTCACCTGCTTTTGAGGGGGTCTGTCAAGAATATGTTACTTGCCATCGATGTGGGGAACACCCAAACCGTGATCGGTGTGTATGAAGAGTCGGTGCTGCGGCATATGTGGCGCGTGGCTACCAATAAAAGTCACACCTGTGATGAATTGCGGGTGAAAGTGTCTCCGCTGTTGGTTTCGGAGGATATTGCACCCGAGCAGGTGCGCGGAGCAGTATTGGCATCGGTGGTGCCACAACTGACGCAAGCGTGGTGTGCTGCGCTATCTCATATGTTGGGCCATGAGGCGTTGGTATGTACCGCGACATCGGCGGCCGAGCTGTTTCCCACGACGTATGCCAATCCCGCCGAGATTGGTGCGGACCGCGTGGCCGATGCGGTGGCGGCACGAGCGTTGTATGGGGCGCCGGTTGTGGTGGTTGATTTCGGCACAGCCACCAACATTGAGGTGATTGACTGCACCGGACGCTTTGTTGGCGGTGTTATTGCGCCGGGTGTTGACACGTCTGCTGCTGCACTGTTCTCGCGTGCGACACGCTTGGCCGCCATCGATTTAGTGGATCCGCATACAGCTATTGGGAATAGTACCGAAGAAGCAATTCAGGCAGGTATCGTATATGGCGAGGCCGATCGCGTTGATGGACTGGTGCGCCGTATTTTTGCTCAGTTGGGCTATGAGGCTCCCGTGGTGGCAACGGGAGGCCTTGCTTCGCGTGTGGCTGAGTTGTCGAGTACTATTACGGTTACCAACCCCGAATTGACGCTGGAAGGCCTGCGGCTTATCTATGAGGCACAGGAGAGCACGAAGGCGTAAAGAATCCCGCGCGCATCTCTTTTACCTGATGGGATAGGCATCAAATTGTTAAGGCTTGTGTGCTGTTCCCGCCTGCTGATATTTGATGTCGCTTAGGGGATTGCGCGTGTTGCCACAAGGCAAAACCAGTAGAATGCTGGGATAACGAGACTAGGCTGCGGAAAGAGAGGCCCCGACGTGTTGAGCGACATCGAGATTGCCCAGGCGACCACCCCTAAGCACATCGGCATTATTGCTGAAAAGGCAGGTGTTCCAGAAACGTATCTGGAATTGTATGGCACGAATAAGGCGAAGGTTGACTACAATCTGCTTACGCGTGAGGATCACACACCGGGCAAGCTCATCTTGGTTACGGCTATCAACCCAACGCCGGCTGGCGAAGGTAAAACCACCACGACGGTAGGTTTGGCTGATGCGTTAGCAAAGCGCGAGAAGAACGTAGTTGTGGCACTGCGTGAGCCGTCGCTTGGCCCCGTGTTCGGTATTAAGGGTGGTGCTGCAGGTGGCGGATATGCTCAGGTTATTCCCATGGAAGATATTAACCTGCATTTTACGGGAGATTTCCATGCCATCGGCGCGGCAAACAACCTCTTAGCCGCTATGCTTGACAATCATATTCAGCAGGGCAACGAGCTTGATATTGACGTACGTAAGATCACGTGGAAGCGCGTGGTCGATATGAATGACCGTCAGCTGCGCAAAGTAGTGGACGGCATGGGCGGCAAAGCGCACGGATTCCCTCGTGAAGACGGCTTTGATATTACGGTTGCAAGCGAGATTATGGCTATTTTCTGCCTAGCATCGTCGATCACCGACCTGAAGGAGCGCTTGGCGCGCATTATTGTTGGTTACACGCGTGATGACCAACCGGTTACTGCGGGAGATCTCAAGGCGCAAGGCGCCATGGCTGCACTACTGAAAGATGCACTCAAGCCAAACCTGGTGCAGACACTTGAGGGCACACCAGCATTTGTGCACGGCGGCCCGTTTGCTAATATCGCGCATGGCTGTAATTCCATCATGGCAACGCGAATGGCCATGGCGCTAGGTGATTACTGCGTGACTGAGGCTGGTTTTGGTGCCGACCTGGGTGCGGAAAAGTTCTTGGACATTAAGTGTCGCCTTGCCGGTTTAAAACCCGACGCCGTGGTTGTTGTGGCTACGGTACGTGCGCTGAAAAACCACGGCGGCGTGGCAAAAGCAAACCTGAATGAGGAAAATCTCGATGCGCTTGAAGCGGGTTTGCCGAATTTATTGCAGCATGTGGAAAATATTACACAAGTGTACAAGCTTCCTTGCGTGGTGGCCATCAATGCCTTCCCAACCGATACTCCTGCGGAACTGAAGCTGGTGGAAGATAAGTGTCGTGAGCTGGGCGTAAATGTAGCTTTATCTGAGGTGTGGGCCAAGGGTGGCGGGGGTGGCCTTGCCTTAGCCGATGAGGTGGTGCGCCTGTGCGGCGAGACATCTGATTTTGCATTTTCTTACGAGGATGACCTCACATTGGTAGAGAAAATCGAGGCCATTGCTTGTCGTGTGTACCATGCCGATGGGGTTGATTTCGAGCCGAAGGCTCTAGCCGAACTTCAAAAGTTTGAAAAGCTGGGCTTTGGTGCCATGCCGGTATGTATGGCGAAAACGCAGTACAGCTTTTCGGACGACCAGACGAAGTTGGGCGCACCGCGCGGGTTTCGCATTACGGTGCGAAGTGCGAAGGTGTCGGCGGGCGCAGGTTTCGTGGTGGCGTTGACGGGCGATATTATGACCATGCCAGGTCTACCTAAGGTCCCTGCGGCTGAACGCATTGACGTTGATGAGACCGGGAAGATTTCGGGATTGTTTTAGCCGATAAGGAGCGAGCGTGATTGACGCCACTTTCATTGATGAACTAGCCAGTTCTTCTCCGGTGCCCGGTGGGGGTGGAGCTTCAGCCTATGTTGGGGCATTAGCTACGGCTGCGGCCTCTATGGTTGGAAATCTTACCGTGGGCAAAAAAACGTATGTTAACGTGGAGGGTGAAGTTCAGTCTTCGCTGGTGCGTCTTGACGCGTTGCGTGCGCGGCTTATTGAGTTGGTAGAAGAGGATGCTCGGGTGTTTGAGCCGCTGTCTGCGACGTACCGCATGCCGAAGGGAACTCCCGAAGAGGTAACGGCACGCAACGATGCTATGCAGGCTGCGCTGGTAGGGGCC